>JBEEHZ010000174.1:0-2506 GCA_041167705.1 Verrucomicrobiota bacterium
ATTACGTGAGGGCGACAAAATTTTGGAAGTGGACGGAAAACGAGTGACGCGTTTTCTCGGGATGAACGACAGCGTGAGCTGGGCGGTTGTGCGGAGTGAAGGCGAGACCGTTCCGGTAAAGTTCGAGCGCAACGGACAAGTGCAAGCGGCCCAAGTGGAGCCTTACAAAGCCGAGACGCGCGGATGGAGCAGAAAAAGCGTTCGCCAGTTGCTTATTCTGCCCGCGGAGACGGCAATCATTGACAAAGTCGAACCGAACTCGCCCGCGGCCGCGGCCGGGTTGCGCCCGCGCGACATCATTCGCGGATTTAATCACACGCCGATCTACAATCCGATCGCATTACTCGAGTACATAAAAAAACATCCCGATGAAACGTTAACGCTCGAAGTCGAACGTAACGGCTCAAAATTCGAGGTCCCGGTAAAACCGGTGCCGTTGCCGACTGAGGGAAAAATGCAGCCGCGAATTGGAATTCAATGGGACACGAGCGGACAAATGTCGACCGCGCATCCAAGTCCGATGGAACTCATTTATAACAGCGTGACGAGCACGCTGAATACGCTTGGGGCGGTCGCCTCACCCAAGTCCGACGTGAAACTGCAGCATTTGAGCGGGCCGATCGGTATCGGAAGAATTTACTATCTGTTTTTCGTCAGCGAGCGCGGGTGGCAATTGGCGCTCTGGCTCAGCGTGGTGCTCAACGTGAATCTCGCGATTTTGAATATGTTGCCGATCCCGGTGCTCGATGGCGGCCACATCCTGTTTGGACTGATCGAGTCGGTCCGGCGCAAGCCTCTCAACATGCGCGTGCTGGAAGTAGTGCAAGGCGCCTGCACGATTTTGATCGTTGGCGTGATTATTTACATCACCTTTTTTGATTTGCAGGATTTGCCCTTCGTTAAACACGCGCTCGATAAGTACGTACCGCAGTCGCAGAAGGCCAAAGATCAGGACGTGCCCTGAGCGAATTGCGCCGGTCGCGCGCCGCTCTTAGATTTGCATGCATGAATCCGTCAATGACAACGACGGCATTTGAGTTGCCGGGCTATCGCGTCGTGAAAACTTTCGGGGTTGTGCGCGGGATCATCGTCCGTTCGCGCTCGATTTTCGGGACGATCGGCGCGGGATTACAGACCCTGGTCGGCGGCAACATCACGATCCTGACCGATCTTTGCGAGAAAACGCGCGAGCACGCGCTGGAACTTTGTTTGGACCATGCCCGCGCCCTTGGTGCGAACGCGATCATCGGACTTCGTTACGACGCGACCGAAATCATGCAGGGTGTGACTGAAGTTTTGTGTTACGGAACGGCCGTGCTGGTCGAGCCCAATCCAGCCTGACGAATGCAGTATTGCGAGAATCCATTGCAGTTTCGCCGACGCGCCTCGCGGGAGGTGCGGGTGGGCAATGTCGGCATCGGCGGCAACAATCCGATTCGCGTCCAATCAATGATCACGTGCGATACGATGGACACGGAGATGTCGATCCAACAGACGCTGGAGCTGGCGAACGTTGGTTGTGAGATTGTGCGGATCACGGCGCCGACAGTGAAAGATTCGCGCAATCTGGAGAACATTGTGAAAGGATTGCGCGAGCGCGGCTGCGACGTGCCAATCGTGGCTGATATCCATTTTAAACCGGACGCCGCGATGGAAGCGGCCAAATGGGTCGACAAAGTCCGGATCAATCCCGGCAATTACGCCGACTCGAAAAAGTTCCTCATCCGAGAATACTCGGACGAACAATACGCCGATGAGCTGAATCGGATCCGCGAGCGTTTTACACCACTGGTCGATCTTAGCAAAAAACGCGGCATCGCGATGCGGATCGGGACGAATCACGGCTCGCTCAGTGACCGCATTCTAAATAGATACGGCGATACGCCGCTCGGGATGGTGGAGAGCGCGCTCGAGTTCGCCCGGATCGCGCGCGATTTAGATTATCACGCATTTATTTTTTCAATGAAGGCGAGCAATCCCAAAATCATGATTGCGGCGTATCGATTGCTGGTGGCGCGATTGAATGAGCTCGGCCCGGATTGGAATTACCCGCTCCATCTCGGCGTGACCGAAGCCGGCGAAGGCGAAGACGCGCGAATCAAGAGCGCGATCGGGATCGGCTCGCTTCTGGCGGATGGAATCGGCGACACGATCCGTGTCTCATTGACCGAAGACAGCCCGCATGAGATTCCGGTGGCCCGGGCATTGGCCGCGATGGTGGAAAACAAAACGTCGAACGGTCCGGGCCGGACTGGCACGCGCCCAACGCCGAATGTCGAATTGTCATTCGATCCGTTTTCGTATCAGCGGCGTGCCAGTGAAACGATCGATCGCGAGGGTGTGCGACTTGGCGGCGAACAATTAATTCGCGTGGTGGTTCAGCAGGAGAATTTCGACAAGATCGCGCACAAGATCGACAAGATGGGCGATTACAAGCCGGAGATTGTTTATGAGGACGCGCAGATCATTGAGGTCGATCCTCGGGATGACGCCGCGATTACAAAAG
>JBEEHZ010000175.1:0-3807 GCA_041167705.1 Verrucomicrobiota bacterium
ATCACGCCGGCCAGCGCGGCATTATCGTCGCCGATACCAAGTTCGAATTTGGAACGATCGACGACAAACTATTGCTGATCGATGAAGTCCTGACGCCGGATTCTTCGCGCTTTTGGCCGGCGGATCACTATGTCGTTGGCCAAAGCCCGCCGAGTTTCGATAAACAGTTCGTCCGCGATTACCTCGAGACACTCGATTGGGACAAAACCGCGCCCGGCCCGAAATTGCCGGGCGATGTGGTCGTCCGCACCGCGGCGAAATATGTCGAGGCGTTCGAGACATTGACGGGCGAGAAATTAAAACTGTAGGGGACGCTGTTAGCGTCCCGCGGGAAGCGAGCCGCTTCCCCTACAGAATTATTTCCCCAACAGCTCGCCCACCATAGATTTCTCTTCCTTCAGCTCGGCGACCGATTGGTCGATCTTCTCGCGACTAAAATCGTTGATCGGGAGTTTCTGCACGACCTCCCATTTCCCGCCGCGAACGCGCACCGGAAATGAAGAGATTAAATCTTTTTCGACTCCGTAACTTCCATCGGAACAAATCGCCACGCTGTGCCAATCGTCGCCCGGCGTGTCATTAGTGAGAAAATGAACGGTATCGACAACCGCGTTCGCCGCCGAACCGGCCGATGAAAGTCCACGCGCTTTAATAATGGCCGCGCCGCGCTGTTGCACCGCGGCGATGAAATCCTCTTTCAACCATTTCTCGTCGCCGATCACTTCGTTCGCGGCGCGATTGTCGATCTTCGCGTTGTAAAAATCGGGATATTGGGTGGAGGAGTGGTTCCCCCAAATCGTCATGTTTGTGACCCGCGTGATTTCGACGCCTGCTTTGTGCGCGAGTTGCGCCCGCGCGCGGTTTTCGTCCAGCCGCGTCATGGCAAACCAGCGATGCCGCGGAATTTTCTTGGCGTTGTTCATCGCGATCAAGCAGTTCGTGTTGCACGGGTTTCCAATCACAAGGACGCGGACGTCGGCGGAAGCGTTTCGTTCGATCGCCTGGCCTTGTCCGACAAAAATTTTCCCGTTGATCCCCAGTAAATCTTTTCGCTCCATGCCGGCCTTGCGCGGAATGCTGCCGACGAGCAGCGCCCAGTTGATATCGCGAAAACCTTCGTCGAGATCGGCCGTCGGCACGATTGATTGCAACAATGGAAACGCGCAGTCGTGCAACTCCATGACCACTCCTTCGAGAGCGCCGAGCGCGGCGGGAATTTCGATGAGATGTAACGAGATTGGTTGATCGGGGCCAAACATTTCGCCGGAAGCGATACGGAAGAGGAGCGAGTAGCCGATCTGCCCGGCAGCGCCAGTGACAGCGACTTTAATCGGAGACTTCATTTTTATTCTTTAGCCACAGTCCAATGTCATGTCGAGCGGCAACGTGACGTTGCATCCATTTAACAGCGGCGCAGCCGCCACATTGAGAGCCTGCCCTGAGCAAGCGCAGCGAGTCGAACGGGAGACATTTCTAGAAGTTTCCGATCAAACCACGGCCAGACAACAGCAAGAGATTCCTCCACTTCGGTCGGAATGACAAAGATGACGTGAAGTTCGGGCGATTTCGTTTATCCTGCGCGCTGCGCAGATGCCGCGGAACAACGATCTTAAGAAAATTTTGCTGATCGGCTCCGGTCCAATCGTGATCGGGCAGGGTTGCGAATTTGATTATTCCGGCGTGCAGGCGTGCAAAGCGCTGCGCGAGGAAGGTTACCAGGTCGTGCTGGTGAACTCGAATCCGGCCACGATCATGACCGATCCGGAATTCGCCGATCGCACTTACATCGAGCCGATCACGGCCGAAGTAATCGAAGCAATCATTGCTCGAGAAAAACCCGACGCGCTTTTGCCGACGATGGGCGGCCAGACCGCGTTGAATGCGGCGATGGAGCTTTATCGCAACGGCGCGCTGGCGCGGCACAAGGTGAAATTGATCGGCGCCAACGCAAAGGCGATCGCGAAGGGCGAAGACCGACAATTGTTCAAGGAAGCGATGCTGCGCATCGGACTCGACGTTCCGCGCTCGGGTGTAGCGCGTTCACTTGCCGACGCGGGCCGGATCGCGAAGGAGATTGGAACTTTCCCCCTGATCATTCGACCCGCGTTCACCCTCGGCGGCAGCGGCGGCGGCATCGCGTATAACCCGGACGAACTTGACGATACCGCCGGACGCGGTCTCGCCATGTCGCCCGTGAGTGAAGTGTTGATCGAGGAATCGCTCGTCGGCTGGAAGGAATTTGAAATGGAAGTGATGCGCGACCGGATGGACAACTGCGTCGTTGTCTGTTCGATCGAGAATTTCGATCCAATGGGCGTGCACACCGGCGACTCGATCACGGTCGCGCCGGTGCAAACGTTGACCGACAAGGAATATCAAATGATGCGCGACGCCTCGTTCGCGGTCATTCGCGAAATTGGCGTCGAAACCGGAGGGTCGAACATTCAATTCGCGGTCCATCCGGACAACGGCCGGATGAATGTGATCGAAATGAATCCGCGGGTGTCGCGTTCAAGCGCGCTCGCGAGCAAAGCGACCGGATTTCCGATTGCGAAGATCGCCGCAAAACTCGCGGTTGGTTACACCCTGGACGAAATCAAAAACGACATCACGCGCGAGACACCGGCGTGCTTCGAACCGACGATCGATTATTGCGTGGTCAAAGTGCCGCGATTCACCTTCGAGAAATTTCCACAGGCTGATCCGACGCTGACGACGCAGATGAAAAGCGTCGGCGAAGCAATGGCCATTGGGCGCACATTCAAGGAAGCTCTGCAAAAAGCTTTGCGCAGTTTAGAAATCAAACGGTTCGGCCTTTGCGCCGACGGCGCCGACAAAGATGTAGATCTTGAAACGCTGCGTTTGAAACTCGCGATCCCGAACGCGGAACGTGTTTTCTATCTGGCGCAAGCGTTCCAAAAAGGCGCGTCGATCGACGAGGTATTCGAGCTGACAAAGATCGACAGATGGTTTTTGCGAAACGTGGCCGAGATCGTGGCCGAATCGCAGTGTTTGAAAACGAAAACATTGTTGCGGAGTAAGAAGCTGGGCTTTTCGGATCGACAATTGGCTCTGGCAAACGGCTCGAGTGAAGAAAAAATTCGAGCCACACGCATCGGTGAAAAAGTGACGCCGACCTATCGCCTGGTCGATACGTGCGCGGCGGAGTTCGAAGCTTACACGCCGTATTATTATTCCACTTACGGCAACGAGAACGAGCGGCGCGAGAGCGGGAAGCGCAAAGTAATGATCTTGGGCGGCGGCCCGAATCGCATCGGCCAGGGAATTGAATTCGATTACTGCTGCGTGCACGCGGCCTTCGCCCTGCGCGAGCTCGGGTTCGAAACGATCATGGTCAATTCGAATCCGGAAACGGTTTCGACCGATTACGACACGAGCGACAAACTTTATTTCGAGCCGCTCACGCTCGAGGACGTTCTTAATATATATGAGCAGGAGAAGCCGGACGGTGTGGTGGTGCAATTTGGAGGACAGACGCCGCTGAATCTCGCCGATGGGTTGAAGGCGGCCGGTGTTCCGATTTTTGGAACCCAACCGGAGAGCATTGAGACGGCGGAGGACCGAAAATTGTTCGCCGCCATGCTGGACAAGCTCGGACTGCGTCAGACGCCGAGCGGTTCGGCCGTGAGCACTGATGAAGCCGTAAAGATCGCGAGTAAAATCGGTTATCCTGTTCTGGTCAGGCCAAGTTTTGTTCTCGGCGGGCGCGCGATGGAGCTCGTTTACAACGAAACCGATCTCCGCCGTTACATGGCGAGCGCGATTGAAGTGACGCCGGATCGCCCG
>JBEEHZ010000176.1:0-6849 GCA_041167705.1 Verrucomicrobiota bacterium
GTTGGCCGAGCTTGAGCGCCGTCAAAATACGAATGACGAAATTTCCGAACAGGAGCGAGACCATGAACGCGGTGATCGCCGCGGCCACAGCGCGGAAAGTGACGTAAAAGAAAACATTGAATCCGCCGATCTGATCGCTGAGCCGGTGAAGAAAGTACATCATACGCGCGCGCTTTCTGGCGAACTTTGTTTCGCGAATGCTTCGATCACATCTTCCATTCGGGCGAGCCGGCTCCCTTTAATCAAGATGAGATCGCCCGGCGCCGCGATCTCCAACAGCAGCTCAGCCGCTTCCGATGTCGATCCAACTACGCTGCTCTTTTCGAGTCCTGCTTTTTCCGCCGCACGCGAGATGATTGCGCCCATTTCGCCAATCCCGATCAAATGGTCGATGCCGAACGCGGCCGCGGCTTCGCCGACTTCTTCGTGACCGCGTTCCGTTTCTGTCCCGAGTTCTCGCATTTCGCCGAGCACAGCGATTTTTTTCCCGTCGGTGTCCAATTCAACCAGTGTCTGCAGCGCCGCTTTCATCGAATCAGGATTCGCATTGTAGCTGTCATCGAGAAACTGAACGCCGTTGATTTCTTTGATCTGCAACCGCGCTTTGGTAAGCGGAGCGCTGGCGAGACCGGCGGCGGCTTCTTCGAGGGAAAGACCGAACGCGCGTCCGGCGGCGACCGCGAGCAGCGCATTTTGCACCATATGCAGTCCGGGAACGGGCAGCTGCGCGCGGCAGCGGTGCGCGCCCTCGATGATGGTGAACTCCGATCCGTCGGCGCTTTGTTGAATGTCGATCGCGCGAACCGTTCCTTCTTTCGTTCCGGCAAAAATTACATGAGCGTGTGTTCGTTCGGCGATCCCTTTACTGAAAGGATCGTCGGCGTTCAAGATGACTGCCCCTTCGGAGGCGACTGCCTCGGCCAGCGCACCTTTTTCTTTCGCAATCGCCTCGCGCGTTCCCATGAACTCGATATGAGCCACGCCGATGTTGGTGATAATCGCGGCGTTTGGCTCTGCGATTTTTGCCAGCGGAGCGACTTCGCCGGGATGATTCATTCCGATTTCCCAGACCGCGACCTCATCGTTCGATGTCGCCTCCAGAATCGTGCGCGGCAATCCGACATGGTTATTGAAGTTGCCCTGCGTCTTGGCGACGCGAAATTTTCGACCGAGGACCGAAGCGGCAAAATCTTTAGTACTCGTCTTTCCATTGCTGCCGGTGATGGCGAGAACTTTGATGGAAAGCGCTTTCCGATAATTCGCGGCCAGATTCTGATACGCGAGCAACGTGTCCTGCGCGCGAATGATCGCGAACTTGGCCGGAACTTTTCCATTCCACTTAAGATCGACAATCGCGCCGGCGCCCCCGGCTTTAGCGGTCGCCTCGACAAATTTGTGGCCGTCGAAATTTTCACCTCGCAGGGCGACGAAAAGTTCACCTTTCTTAATAGTTCGTGAATCAGTGCTGATTTTTTCAATCGAAATTGCTCCGTCGCCTTGTTCGAGTTTGGCGCCGGAAAGCTCAGCGATTTGTGAGATCGACAACGGATTCATTTGAATTCTACCGGATGATCCTCGACCGCGCGCCGGGCCACCTGAATGTCTTCAAATGGAACGGTGTGATCGGCGAACTCCTGGTAATTTTCGTGACCTTTGCCCGCGATCAAGACGATGTCACGCGGTTGCGCGATTTCGATCGCTCGCGAAATCGCCTGCGCGCGATCCGTGATTTTTTCAAAATGGTCGCCGCGAAAACCTTTTTCGACCTCCGCGATGATCTGGTCGGGATCTTCTTTGCGCGGATTATCAGAGGTGATGATGGCGTAATCGGCGTTTTGGTCGACAACCTGACCCATCAGCGGCCGCTTGTCCCGATCGCGATTTCCGCCGCAACCGAAAACGACGATCATTCGCCGCGGCCCAAGCTCGCGCAAAGTTTTTAAGACGTTGAGCAAAGCGTCCGGTGTGTGCGCGTAATCAACAAAGACCTGGAACTGCCGTTTCGCCGGCACGATCTCGAGTCGCCCGGGAACCTGCGGCGATTTGGCGAGACTGAGAACAGCTTCGCGCAAACCAATGCCGAGTGCGTTGGCGGCAGCGAGTGCAGCGAGCGAATTCGCAACGTTGAAACGGCCGATTAGTGGCACGCGGATGAGATAACTTTTGCCGCGCGCGTCGAGCTGGTAGGAGGTGCCGGCGAATTCCATTCGATAGTTGGAAGCGCGAAAATCGGCGCGCGCTCCCATTCCGAAAGTCACCACCGAAACCTTCTTGTCGATCTTCGCGACCAATTGCCGGCCATAACGATCGTCGATGTTGATAACAGCGACCGGTTTCTTTTTTTTCTGCTGTTGCGGGAGTTGCTCAAACAATTTCGCCTTCGCTTTGAAATAGTTTTCCATCGTTCCGTGATAATCGAGATGGTCCTGAGTGAGATTCGTGAAGACAGCGACGTCCCACTCGATCCCGCGAGTGCGCTCCTGGGCGAGCGCGTGTGAAGAAACTTCCATGGCCGCACCCCGGCATCCGGCATTCGCGATTTGGGAAAGAAGTTCCTGAAGGTCGAGCGCTTCGGGAGTTGTGCGCGCGGCGGGCAGGACGCGCTCGCCGATTTCGTAGCGAACAGTCCCGAGCAAGCCGCATCGCATTCCCGCTTTCTCGCAAATGTGCTTGATCAGGAAAGTGGTCGTCGTTTTGCCGTTGGTGCCGGTGACAGCGGCGAGTTTCAATTTTCGCGCGGGGAAATTGTAAAATCTCGCGGCGAGATCGGCCATTGCGCTGCGCGTATTTTCGACAACGACGCAGGTGGCGCGGTGATGTTTTTCGGCGCGCTCGGCGACGATCACCGTGGCGCCTTTTTCAATGGCCAGGCCGATGAAGTCGTGGCCATCGCTTTTTTCGCCGCGCAATGCCACGAATAGCCCATCCCTCTGCACGCGGCGCGAGTCATACGCGATACTTTCCACCGCGCGATCAGTTGGGCCGATGATTTCGCGAACGGGAGTCGCGACGAGAAGAGTTTTGAGCTGCATGAGGGTTCGCCATTCTTATGCCAGGAAGTCAATGGCGCGAAGCGTTGGTTAAGGCAACTCGCTCCACCGGCACGGCCTTGCGAATTTCCTCATGCGGCTCAAGATCGAGATAACGGGCGGCCTTTTCGGCGATTCGGGAAAAGATTGGTCCAGCGACTTGACCGCCGTAATTTAATTCAGGTTTTGTTTGGGCATCGTCTAACACGACCAGTCCGACAAATTCCGGACGCTCTGCCGGCAGATAACCGCAGAATGAAACAACTTCTTTTCCTTTTTCGTAACCGCCGTTCGGACCGACCTTTTGGGCGGTGCCAGTTTTTCCGGCGATGATGAATCCGGGAACGGCGGCAGCCGCGGCGGTGCCGCGATCGCTGACTACGCCGCGCAATGCACTTCCAATTTGGCTGGCGGTCTGCGGCGAGATGACCTGGCGCAGAGCAATCGGCGTGAGCGAGCTGATTGTCTTACCATCGCTGGTCGTGATCGATTTCACGATGCGCGGCGTCATTAATTTTCCGCCGTTGGCGATCGCGCACATGGCCGCAGTCATTTGCAGCGGAGTAACTCCGATTTCGTGGCCCATTGGAATGTGAGTGATCGAAATTTTGCTCCACGATTGCGGCGACCGGATTAACCCGGGAATTTCGCCCGGAAGCTCGACCCCGGTCCGCTCGCCGAAACCAAAACGCCGGATGTATTCGTAAAACTTTTGGTCGCCGAGGCTGACGGCAAGTTTGGCCGCGCCGATGTTGCTCGATTTCACCAGAATATCTTTGACGCTCAGATCGGTGAATGCGGCGTGATCGTGCAACGCGGTGCCGCCGTAGTTCCAGACTCCGTTTTCGCAAAAGATATAGGAATCGAGGCGGAACTTGTGCTCGTTGAGCGCCGCGGCGGCGGTGACAATTTTGAAGGTCGAGCCCGGCTCCATCATATCGCAGATGGCGCGATTTTTCATTTGCTCGGGTTTCGCATCGGAGCGGCGATTGAGATCGAACGCCGGCCGGTTGGCCATGGCCAGGATTTCGCCGGTCTGCGGGCGCATCAGGATGATGGTCGCTTTTTTCGGCGAATACTCGCGCACGGCGGCGTCCAATTCGTTTTCGACAATGTTTTGGAGATTAAGGTCGATCGTCAGATGCACTTGATAGCCGTTGCGGGGCGCGCGCTCCTGGCCGCGATAAAGCACAAGCTCCTGGCCGGCGCGGTTATGCTCGATGTAGCGATAGCCGTCCTGGCCGCGCAGATATTCGTCGAGCGCACCTTCCACGCCTTGAATGCCGTGGTGCTCGAAGTCGGTGAAACCGATGACATGGCACAGCATCACGCCATTGGGATAAATGCGGGTCGCGTCTTGTTCGAAATAAATGCCGCGCAAATTTTGGGCGCGCAGTTTTTGTCGGAGCGAATCGGTAATCGCTTTCGGGACTTCGCGTTTCAGAACGATGTATCGACGGTCGCCGTGAAGTTTTTCGGAAACCTCGGGGCGCGGAAGCTTTAATTCGCCGCTAACAAGGTCGACAGTCGCGTCGACCTCGGTCAGGTGACTCGCGTCCGCGACCACCGTTTCCACTGGAACGTTGTCAGCCAGGACTTCGTTGTTCGCATCGAGGATCGTCCCGCGTTCGGCGAAGATCGGCTGCTTGATGACGTGTTTTTC
Organism: Verrucomicrobiota bacterium; assembly: GCA_041167705.1. Classification (GTDB taxonomy): domain Bacteria; phylum Verrucomicrobiota; class Verrucomicrobiia; order Chthoniobacterales; family UBA10450; genus AV40. The sequence continues at coordinate 4,693 of JBEEHZ010000176.1, forward strand.
AGCGGCCAGTCCCGCGTACTGGTCGTGCTTGATCATTTGAAGATAGATCAAGCGAAACGAAAACGCGCTGAACAAGAGAACGAAGCCGAGGCAAACGATTGCGCATCTGGTTCGGCTGTTCCATTTCATCTCGCGCCTCGCTGATTGGAGACTGGTTGGACAGCGTCTTCCTGGTTTCGCGCCGGCAAAGTCAGTCGAACAATGTTGTGTTCCGCGATCGGAATCATTTTTAGGTAGCCTTCCTTCAACCGGCGTTGCAATGCCGAGCGCGACGTGAGTGCGGCGATTTGCGCGCTGGCCACTTCATTTTGCATCCGCAAATTGGCCACTTCGGTTTCGAGTGCTTTTTTGCGGTCGCCGAGATGATAAAGTTGAAGGGTCAGATAAACATAACTTAGCCCCATCAACGCCAGGAACGCCGTCAGCACGATCCAGCGCGCGAGTGAAGCAGCATCGACCGTGTTCCAATTTTTTCGGTGAGAGCGGTTCATCCAATCTTCTCCGCCACCCGCAATTTTGCGCTTCGCGAGCGCGGATTCATTCGCCGCTCGTTTTCACTCGGCTCGATCGGTTTCGGGGTAATCGCGCGCAAATCGTATTCCGGATTGCGCCGCGGCTCCGGCCACTCCGGCCGATCCAGCCACTCGCGACTGTGATCGCGGATGAAATTTTTCACGACTCGATCTTCGAGAGAATGAAACGTGATGACGGCGATACGCGCTCCCGCTTCGAGTCGCGCGGTCAAGATGCGCATGCCTTCTTCGAGCGCCCCCAGCTCGTCGTTCACTTCCATTCGCAACGCTTGAAATGCCTGCGTCGCCGGATGTCGGCGTCCATGGCGGCCGACGACTTTTTCGATCGCGCGAGCGAGCTGGAGCGTTTCGCTGAACGGCGCATCTTTGCGCATCTTCACAATCAAACTGGCGATGCGGCGTGCGGCCGGTTCTTCGCCGAGATCGCGGAACAGGCGGATCAGATCTTCTTCGCTATAGCCGTTTACGATGTCCGCGGCAGTTAATGTCGATCTTGGGTCCATTCGCATATCGAGTGGGCCGTTCCGCATCATGCTGAACCCGCGAGCGGCATTCTCGAGTTGGCGCGAGGAAACGCCGAGATCGAGAAGGGCGCCGCCGATTTTCTGAACGTCGAGCTCGTCGAGAATTTTGTCCGCGTCGCGAAAATTGATCTGTCGCAGTGTCACGCGACCGCCGAAATGGGAGAGCTCTTCGCGTACCTGCTCAATCGCGTCCGGATCCTGATCGAGCGCGAGAACATCGGCGCCGATTTTCAAAATAGCTTCGGTATGACCGCCGCCGCCGACTGTTCCATCGACAACCAGCGAGCCAGGGTGCGGCGCGAGTAATTCCACCGCTTCGGCGACCAGCACCGGGCGATGGTAAGTGAAATCTTCCATTTCCTGCGGCTCCTCTTCCAAAACGAGCGGACCAGTCGCAAACCAAACCGACCGCTCAAACAATAATGCGTTCATATTCGGGCTGATTACAAACCAATGACATTGGCGACGTGCTGATAAGTGGGCGTCTCCTCTTCATGGGCGCGTTTTCGACGTGGCAAATTCCAAATTTCAAAGCGGCCGCGATTGCCAACCAGGACGACTTCGCCTTTCAATCCGACCTTCTTGCAAAGATCTTCCGGCAAAACGAGGCGGCCCTGCTTGTCGGCGGCGCCGTGCTCGGCTCGAGAATGCAGTTGTCGGAAAAAAATGCGGCGGTCGCGCGCGGAAACATTCGGGTCGGATTCGGCCGCCGCGGTCATACGAGAAAATTCTTCAGGCGACATGACCAGAAGAAACTGATGAGTCGCTTCCGGAAGAATGATGAATTCTTCGGTGTCACCGCGTCGCCAGCGCGCGGGAATGGTGATTCGGTTCTTCTCGTCGATGAAGTGACGAAACTCGCCGGCGTAGAAGCGTTGGTCAGGCTTATGCATTGGCGGGTGGAGATGTTTGCCATTCTAACCCACTTTTCCCCACTTTTAACCACCTTCCATGCCAAGCGTCAACAACAATTAATTGCCTTCTTTGCCCCCGACGCGGCGACGCGGGACGATTTACCAGCGTGCTGGTCGTTGGCGCCGGACAAGAAGTTCTATTTAGGGCTCTATATATGGTAACAATATACTTGACTCACCTGCCAC
>JBEEHZ010000177.1:0-6002 GCA_041167705.1 Verrucomicrobiota bacterium
GATGAAGTTGTTCCGACACGCATCGCTGAGATCTTGAAAGTCCCGGTTTTTTATCCGCGAATGATTTTGGAAGGCGGCTCAATCGAGGTGAACGGCGCGGGCGCCCTCCTCACCAGCGAATCGTGTCTTCTGAATAAGAACCGCAATCCAAATCTCTCGTGTGACGAAATTGAAGAGCGACTCCGCGATTATCTCGGCGTCCGCGAAATTCTCTGGCTCGGCGACGGCATCGAAGGCGACGACACCGACGGTCACATCGACGATCTCGCGCGTTTCGTTTCGGAAACGAAAGTTGTGACCGTCGGTGAAGAAAATTCGGATGACGCAAATTACAAACCGCTTCAGGAAAATATGTCACGTCTCCGGGCAATGAAAGTTGGCGGACGCAAGATCGACATCGTCACTTTGCCGATGCCGAAGAAAATGGTTCGCGAAGGTCTGCGCCTCCCCGCGAGTTACGCCAATTTTTACATCGCGAATAGTTCCGTGCTCGTTCCGACATTCGCCGATCCAGCCGACGAACTCGCGTTGTCGATCTTACGCGACTGTTTTCCCATGCGTCGCGTGGTTGGAATCGATTGCCGCGAACTCATCTGGGGTCTCGGGACATTTCATTGCCTGACTCAACAGCAACCGAAAGTGTAGCCACCGGCCTGCGGCCGGTCGGAAAAAGATGACGGCGCATAGCGCCGTGGCTACAACTTAATCCGCTTCCGTTCCCGGCTTGTAACCGCTCTTCAAAATCGCGTCGTGCAGATCGGGTGCGTGCGTTTTGCGCGCGTCGAATTTCACAATCACTTTTTCGTCCTCAAGATCAACAGTCACATCTTGCACGCCGGGAATCTTCATTAGCACGGGCCGCAGCTTTCGGACGCATTCGTCGCAATCTTCACCCGCGGTCGCGATTTCGATCGTCTCGACAATCGCGTGGTCGGCCCGCTCGGGATTGAACGGATCGCTCGGTTCGGGCTCGTTTGGTCGGGCTGGGTCCATCACTTATTGAACGCGCGCGGGCGACTCTGTGGCCGTGTCGCGCACGATAGGTTCGAGCACGCTCCAGACATTGTCGGCTAGAATTTTTTGGCCAGCGGCGTTTGGATGGACGCGGTCTGGTTGATTCAAGAGCGGATCGCCGCCAACGCCTTCGAGCAAATAGGGAATGAGCGCTGAGTTATTCTTTGCCGCGAGTCCCGCGATGATGATGCGCACATTCAGGTTGCGCGCCTTCACCTGATCGATAATTGCCTGGAGATTGCTTCGAATTTCGGCGATCGGCACTCCGCGAAAAGCGTCGTTAATGCCGAGCTCGAGGACGACGATGTCGATCTTGCGTTTGAGGTGTGAGGGCAAGCGATGCAATCCCCCCTCCGTCGTCCCGCCGCTTTGGCTGGCGTTGACGATTTCAAAATTCAAACCCGCGGCGCGCAATTTTTCGGCCAACAGCGTCGGATAAGCCTGGCTCGACCTCAGACCGAATCCTTGCGACAAGCTATCGCCGAGAACAAGGATTCGTTTCACCGATGAAGAATCGTGCGACGCAGCGGTCACGGATTGCGAAGACAAGAGCAACGCGATGCCGATGAGGAGCGCCCCAGTTCTCCATTGCTTCACCCGTTTACCCATCTTAATTTCCCTCCCTCGTTGCTGAAGATTTGCTCGGCAATCGACAATCTGAAATCGCAAATCGCAACTTTTACTTATGGCTAATTACGGAATCAACGGCTTCGGACGAATCGGTCGCAACGTCTTGCGCGCGATGACGCAGAAACAAGTCGAGCGCGTTCGCGCAATCAACGATCTCACCGACACCAAAACTCTCGCGCACCTTCTTAAATGGGACTCGGTCCATGGAAAGTTCGACGGCGAAATCGGATTCGACGAAGAGAACATCGTCGTGCGCGGTCACAAAATTAAGATCTTCAAGGAGCGCGACCCGGGAAATCTTCCGTGGAAAAAGTTGGATGTCGATGTTGTCCTGGAATCGACCGGCTTTTTCACTGCGCGGGACAAGGCCGAGCTGCACATCAGCAAAGCCGGAGCCAAGCGGGTGGTGATCAGTGCACCGGCCAAGAGTCCGGATGCGACACTTTGCATCGGGATCAACGACAACGTTTACGATCCGGCGAAGCACACGATCGTTTCCAACGCCAGCTGCACCACCAATTGTCTCGCGCCTATGGCCAAGGTGTTGCACGACAAATTCGGTATCGCGCACGGATTCATGAGCACGATCCATAGCTACACCAACGACCAGCGCATTCTCGATTTTCCTCATGAAGATTTGCGTCGCGCGCGCGCGGCGGCGGTCAGCATCATTCCTTCGAGCACGGGAGCGGCCAAAGCGATCGGCGAGGTGATTCCCGATTTGAAAGGAAAATTAAACGGCGGCGCGTTCCGCGTTCCGACGCCGGACGGTTCGGTGACCGATTTCAGCGCAGTCCTCGAAAAGGATGCGACAGTCGACTCCGTGAACGCCGCGTTCAAAGAAGCCGCGTCGGCCAAAAGTTACAAAGGCGTCCTCGAATACAGCGACGAACCGCTCGTGTCCCACGACATCATTGGCAATCCGCACTCGTGCATCTTCGACAGCAAACTCACCATCATGCTCGGCAACCGTTTCGTAAAAGTGGTCGGTTGGTACGATAACGAATGGGGCTACAGCAATCGTTGCGTCGAAATGCTCGAAATGCTCGGGAAATAATGGCGAAACTTTCGCTTCGAGATGTCGATGTTCGCGGAAAGCGCGTTTTAACTCGCGTCGATTTCAATGTGCCGATCAAAGAGGACGGCGACGAAATTGAAATCACCGACGACACGCGAATCCGAGCAGCGCTGCCGACGATTAATTATCTGCGCGAGCAAAAGGCGAAGACGATTTTAATGTCGCACTTCGGTCGGCCGAAGGGAAAGCGCGTTCAGAAATACACGCTGCGACCGATCGGCGACCATTTGCACACGCTGATCAATCAGCCGGTCATCTTCAGTCACGACACGATCGGCGAAGTGCCGGAAAAGATTATCGCCTCGATGCAGGAGGGCGACGTCGCGCTTCTACAAAATTTGCGATTTCAGCCAGAGGAAGAAGCGAACGATCCAAAATTTGCGCAGTCGCTGGCGAAATTTGGCGAAGTTTACGTGAATGACGCGTTCGGAGCGGCGCATCGTGCGCACGCATCGACTGTCGGCGTGACAAAATTCATCGAGAAATGCGCGATGGGTTTTTTGATGGAGAAGGAACTAAAGTATTTGCACGAAGAGCTGGATAATCCGGCCAAGCCGTTCCTCGTCATCATGGGCGGCGCGAAGGTGTCCGATAAAATCGGCGTGCTCAAAGCGCTGATGGAAAAAGCCGACACCATCCTGATCGGCGGCGCGATGGCCAATACCTTTTTTAAAGCCCGGGGAATTCCGATCGGCGCCAGTCGCGTCGAAGCGGACAAAACGGATCTCGCAACAGAACTGGTCGATCTTGCGAAGGAGCGCGGGGTTAAATTTCTTCTACCGATCGATGTTATCGAAGCGCAGGAAATTAAGCCAGGAGCGCCGACTCGAAACACCAGCCGTCTTTCCCGTGAGCACGGAATTACTGATGGCTGGCAGGCGGTCGATATTGGGAAGGCGACGATCGCTTTATTTGAGGAGGAGATCGCCAGGGCGAAAACAATTCTCTGGAATGGCCCGGTCGGCGTTTTTGAGATTCCAGATTTTGCCGAAGGAACAATCGCGATCGCCGAAGCAATGGCGAAATCCGGGGCCACGACCGTCATTGGCGGCGGCGACTCGGTCACGGCAGTGAAACAAGCCGGGCTGGCCGACAAGATGACTTTCATTTCGACCGGCGGCGGAGCGTCGCTCGAGTTGCTGGAAGGCAAGGAGCTGCCCGGAGTCGCAGCGCTTACCGATAAATAATTTTATGCGAAAGAAAATCGTTGCCGCGAATTGGAAAATGAACATGACGCAAGCCGAATCGGCGCGTTTTGTTCAATCATTGTTGCTCGATCTTGGCGACATCACCGACGTCGAAGTGGTGATCGTGCCGCCATTCACTGCCATTGCCAAGGTAATGGAAGCGCTTGGCGCATCGCAGAGCATCAAGGTGGGCGCGCAAAACATGCATTGGGAACCGAACGGTCCGTTCACTGGCGAGATCAGTTCCGCGCTGCTGCGCGATTTGCTCGTGCGCTACGTGGTGCTTGGTCACAGCGAACGCCGCTCACTGTTTGGCGAGACCGACGAGATTGTGAATCGCAAAGTGCGCGCCGCGCACGAGGCGACCTTGCGGCCGATCGTTTGCGTCGGCGAAACATTGGAGCAGCGCGACAAAGGCAATGTCGAAAAGATATTGTCGATCCAACTGCGGGGAAGTTTGAAGGACCTCAACGAAAAAGAACTTCAGGAAACCGTGATCGCTTATGAGCCGGTCTGGGCGATCGGCACCGGGCGCAACGCGACACCGCAGCAGGCGCAGGAAGCGCACGCGTTCATTCGTCATACCCTGCGCGAAATCTCCGATGAAGCGACGGCGGAGCGCATTCGCATTCAGTACGGCGGCAGTGTGAAACCGGAAAACGCGCGCGATTTAATGACGCAATCGGACATCGACGGCGCGCTTGTCGGCGGGGCCAGCCTCGATCCGCGAAGCTTTGCCCAAATCGTAAAAGCCGCGCGCGAAGAATAATTACTTCTTAATCTCGAGATAGGTCCGGGCCTGCACTTTGTTCGTACCCGGTTGCAATTCTTCCACGCGCATTTGCTTCAAGAACCAGCGGTTGTCGATCTTTTGTGCGGAGATGACTTCGAAGCGTTTCGCGACCTTTCCGTTCCAGTCGTAGCCTTCCATTCGCATGAGCGCGCCACTGGCTTTATCGACCCAAAGAACAACGTTCCAGTATTGCGAATCTCGAGCAGGGGCGACTACTTGCAGTTTCCAGCAGCTGCGGGTGCGTACGGTCTCATCGCCGAGCACGCGAGCGTTCGGCCAATAAAGGAATTTCAGAGCGAGGTCTTCGTAGGTCAGGGCCGTGCCGCGGATCCTTTCGGCCAATTTCTCAGCCGAAAATTTTTCCGCACCGGCATCGGTGACAAGATCGAGGCGCGATCCGTTTTCTCCGAGGCGCAATTGCAAGACTTCGTCCGGATCGACAAATGCGTAGCGAATGAGCGCCCCGGTTTGGCTGAGATGAAACGGAATCACCTTTTCCTGCTCGCGCAGCTGGCCATCGAGATCGATCTGCTGGCGCGAGCCGAGCATGCGGACCGAGTCCAGGATTTCTTTGGCCGAAGGCGGCGTAGCGGCGTAGATCGACAAAGTGAACGCCAAAAAAATTACGAATACCGAATGTCTAATGACGAAGGAATGGCGAAATCCCAATGACGAAGAAAACCGACGCCGCACGGTAGTCATTTGAACATTCGAGCTTATTTCGTCATTCGTCATTCGTGCTTCGTCATTATTAGACATTCAGCGTTCGGTCATTCACACTTTAGGATCAAGTTTGCAATTCCAACATGGATCAAACGCTCTTTCATCTTATCAACGAGCGATGGACGAGCCCGGCCCTGGATTTGTTCATGGCCGCGATCAGTGATGCTGACGTTTGGAAGCCGCTTCTCGTCATCGTTATTTTTGCGGTGCTCATCTTTGGTGGATTCCGGGCGCGGGCGTGCATTTTTTGTTTGCTGATTGCGATCGCGATAGCCGAGCCGGTTACGAACACATTGAAGTCGGCGATCAATCGCAAACGGCCCAAGCATGAGGCCTCGGTCCGGATGGTACGACTGGAGAAAGGACGTCCCGAGTTTATGTCGATCTTCAAAAAACCGGTGGTGCGCCGTTCGGACGAGTCCGATCGACGGCGCGGCGATGCTTCTTTTCCGTCGGGTCATATGACCAACAACACGATCGCGGCAATCTGTTTGACTCTGTTTTACCGGCGCGGCTGGCTCTACTGGATTTTCGCCGCGATCGTTGGCTACTCGCGAATTTATTTAGGGGCGCACTG
>JBEEHZ010000178.1:0-5296 GCA_041167705.1 Verrucomicrobiota bacterium
GCTCATGTACGGCCGGCGCGTGCCAAAAGACGATCCGCGGGTTGAAGCTTACGGCGCCGTGGATGAATTGACCGCGGCGCTCGGGATCGCCCGCGCGATTTGCGACGACAAATTCGTGGCTGAGCAAATTTTCGCCGTCCAAAAAGATCTGATCAACGTCATGGGCGAGCTTTCCACTTTGCCCGAAGATCGACAACGATACGCAAAGGACGGCTTCAAAGTTACCGAAGCACAAATTGTCGATCGCGTTACCGTGGTGATTGTCGATCTTGAAAAGGACAAGTCTCTCTATCCAAAAGACTGGGTCATTCCCGGCGCCAATGCCGTTTCCGCGGCCCTCGATTTTGCGCGAGTGACATGCCGCCGGGCGGAAAGGGTGGTCGCGACTTTAAAGGATCCTAATCCCGAAATTCTTCGTTATCTGAATCGGCTGTCCGATTTATGCTGGATTTTGGGGCGCGCAACAGAGGCGCTTTCGAAAAATTCTGATAAGATTGCAAAATGAAGATGCTCGCTCGTCTGAAGCTTTCTGATGGGTGGACTGCTTTCTTGATTCTCGCGGTTTGTTCCGCCACCGCCCTCGCTGCGACGCGTGGAGAGATTCGATCGGCCAACGCGCTGGGTCCCGCAACTGCCCCGGTCACGATCGAATTCTTCAGCGACTTGCAATGTCCGCAATGCGCTCGCTATGAACCGACGGTTAGAAACTTACAAACTGAATTCGGCGATAAAGTACGGCTGGTCTTGCGCCATTTTCCGTTAGATTCTCACGAGAACGCGGCGGTTGCCGCATGCGCTGCGGAGGCAGCTGCGAATCAAGGCCGTTTTTGGCAAATGGCCGAAGCTCTTTACAAAACCCAATGGATGTGGGGGAGAGCGCCCGTACCGCGCACGATTTTCATGGATCAGGCCAAACAACTCGGCCTGGATCTCGATGAATTTCAAAAAGATCTCGAAAGCCCTGAATGCCGCGCGCGGGTCGGAGCCGACGCGATGTATGCGGAATCGATCGGTGTCAAAACTGCGCCGTCGGTCGTGATTAACGGCTACAATGTTCCAAACACTGAGTTCAGCGAGAACGGGTTTCGCTCCGCGATCAAAGCGGCGTTGGCCAAGGCCGGTCGATGACCCGGTCACAATGGATCGCCATATTCGCGGCCGCTATCGCGTGCTTCGGTTTGGTCGACAGTACTTATCTGACGATCAAGCATCTTCAGGGCACTTACATTCGCTGCGGGGACGAATGCTCTGCTGTTTTGGGAAGTAAATACGCCGAGGGCGTCGCTGGCATCCCGCTGGCGGGATTTGGCACAATGGCCTACATCACCGTCCTGATCGCATCGCTATTAACCGCACGCGGATTGGCGCTTGGACGTCTGCTCCTCATGATTGTCGCGCCGGCGATGGCGCTGATCAGCGTATGGTTGATCTATCTCCAGGCATTCGTGATCCATTCGTTTTGCAAATACTGCCTGGCGTCAGCGGCAGCTTCGTTCACTCTGGCCGGGTTGGTTTTAATCGATCGATTGGGACGAGCAGCCTCGGGCGCAGGGCGTTGAACCGAGTGCGAAATTGCAGTTGCCATGCCGGCGTACCTATAGCATCTTCCCCGTCCGCCGTTCCCCCTCCTCCGCGGTGCGATTTTTTGTATGGCAAACACAGTTGAATTAGTGCCTGAGCTTTTGGAAGCGGGCGTGCATTTCGGTCACCAGACCAAGCGCTGGAACCCGAAGATGAAGCCGTTCATCTTCCAGCAGCGCAATCAGATCTACATCATCAATCTGGATGAAACGGTGAAGCAACTCCATCGCGCAACCGAGTTTCTTCAGGAAGTCGCGCGTAGGGGCGGAAAGATTCTTTTCGTCGGCTGCAAAAAGCAGGCGCAGGAAGCGATCAAGGAAGCGGCGCTTGCGTGCGGCCAGTTTTACGTGAATCAACGCTGGCTGGGCGGCACGTTGACGAACCTCGCCACCATCCGCAAGAGCATTGGACGTTTGCAATACATCGAGAAAATCGAGCAATCGCCGGAATACAAAAAGATGGGTAAGCAGGAACTGGCAGCGTTGAACCGCGAAGCGGCCAAGCTCCGCCGTAACCTCGAGGGAATTCTCGAGATGGCGCAGTTGCCGGATGCGGTGATCATAATCGATACGCCTCGCGAACAGAACGCGGTCAATGAAGCAAAACGCCTGAACATTCCAATCGTTGCAATCGTTGATACAAATGCCGATCCGGACATGATCGATTATCCGATCCCGGGAAACGACGACGCGATTCGCGCGATTCGGATTGTGCTGCAAAAACTTGTTGATGCGATCGTTTCGGCGAGCGGCGAAGCCCGTATTCGCGAACAAATTGAGATGGCCGGCGTTTCCGCCTAACGAGGCGAACGACCGCCAACTCCGAACTCAATGAAAGTTATGGCCGATATTGATCCCCAACTCGTCAAGCAGCTCCGTGAGAAAACGAACGCGGGAATGATGGATTGCAAACGCGCTTTGACGGAAGCGGAAGGTGATCTGGCAAAAGCGGAAACGATTTTACGAACCAAAGGTATCGCGAGCGCGAGCAAGAAAGCGTCGCGTGCAACCAAGGAAGGTATTGTCGCTTCTTACATTCATTTGCAGGGCAAAGTCGGCGTGTTGGTTGAAGTCAACTGCGAGACCGATTTCGTCGCCAAAAACGAAAATTTCCGCGGATTCGTCAAGGACATCACGTTGCACATTGCCGCCGCACACCCGCTTTACGTCAGTCGCGAGGATGTGCCTGGAAAATTGATCGAGGCCGAGCGCGAGATTTACAAAGCGCAGGTCACAGGCAAGCCGGCAAACGTGACTGAAAAAATTGTCGACGGAAAACTGGACAAGTTTTACAGCACGGTCTGTTTGCTCGAACAAGGCTTCATCAAGAATCCCGACGTCACGATCAAAGACCTGCTCAACGGGAAAATTGCCGAACTTGGCGAGAACATTGTGATCCGCCGGTTTACCCGTTACCTCGTGGGCGAGGCGCTTCCTGCTGAAGCGTAATCACTGGCTGTCGTCGCGCTGAAGATGGCGATCTTCGACGCGACTTTTATCCGCGCGATTCGCGATTAAATTGCGGCGGAATGGGCCTGAAAAAATACAAAGCGAAGCGCGATTTCGCACAGACGGCGGAGCCGAAGGGTGGCAAGCCGCTGCCCAAACAAGTGCGAGGCGCCAGTCGATTCGTCATCCAGAAACATGACGCCCGCCGATTGCATTACGATTTCCGCCTGCAGATGGAAGGCGTCCTTAAATCATGGGCACTGCCAAAAGGTTTGCCCTGGCAAAAGGGCGAGAAACATCTCGCGGTCGAAGTGGAAGACCATCCAATCGAATACGAAACGTTTGAAGGCATCATTCCTGAAGGCCAGTACGGCGGCGGCACAGTCATGGTCTGGGATCGCGGAGCCTATTACGTTTACGGCGAGCAGCCGTTAAAATCTTTGCGCGAAGGCAAACTGCATCTCGTCCTGGCAGGTGAAAAAGCGAAAGGCGAATGGACGCTGGTGCGAATTCGCGGACGGGACGGCGAAAAGAACCAATGGTTGATCTTGAAAACGGGCGCCAGCGTTAAGCCTCCCTCGAAAAAACTCGAAGACCAATCGGTCAAGACAGATCGGACGATGAAACAGATCGCGGAGGAACGCGATGCCGAATGGGAGTCGAATCGCGAAGAAAAAGATACCAGCGCAAGATCGACATTGAAGGCGCGCGTCAAAGCCGCGCTTAAAAAAAAAGACCAAGAAGAGGTAGAAAGGGATAACGCCAGTTCAGTTCAGACCCGGGGCCGCCGACGAAATAAAGGGGAGCCGAAATTCGGCGGGCAGCTCGGAAAATTGTCCCTGCCCAAAGCGAAACCGGAGTTCGTCGAACCGATGAAAGCGCGGCTCGTTGATGATCCCCCAGCGAACAGTGATTGGCTTTACGAATTAAAGTTCGACGGCATCCGCGCAATCGCCGTTAAGAACGGTAGCAAGGTTTCGTTGATCTCACGAAACGGAAACAAGTTGGACGCGCGCTTTCCTGAGATTGCCGAGGCGGTAAAGAATCTGCCGGTTCCAGACTGCGTGATCGACGGCGAAGTGGTCGCGCTTGATGACGAAGGCCGCTCTTCATTTCAATTGCTGCAGGCGCTCGAGATGGAAGGAAGAAAAGCCCCGTTGCGCTTTTATGTTTTCGATCTGTTAGAACTCGATGGGAAAAGTTTGCTCGGACTCCCCCTCGAACAACGCAAGCAAGTTCTCGCCAAAGTTTGCGAAAGTGTCGGCGATCCGATTCGTTATTCCGCAGAAATCACCGGCGATGTGAAATCGTTGCTCGCCGAAGTTCAGCGTCGCGGTCTGGAAGGTTTAATCGGGAAACAACGCGGTTCGCTGTACGAACCAGGACGCCGTAGTGGTGCGTGGATCAAGCTCAAGACCGTCCACCAGCAGGAATTTGTGGTTGGCGGTTACACGCCGCCGGCCGGATCGCGCAAACACTTCGGCGCAATCCTGGTTGGCTATTATGAGGGCGGTAAATTGAAATTCGCCGGCAAAGTCGGGAGCGGCTTTACCTCAAAGTCGCTGTCGAACCTGTCCAGAAAATTTCGCGAAGAAGAACGCGACGATTGCCCGTTTGTCGACCTTCCGTCCAAGCAAGGTGGTGTCTGGGTGCAGGGAATTACCCCGTCGATGATGAAAAAGATGCACTGGGTAAATCCGAAGTTCGTGGCCGAAATCAAGTTCGCGGAGTGGACCCGCGAGGGAAAACTTCGCCAGCCGGTATTCCTCGGATTGCGCGAAGACAAGCGAGCGACCGAAGTAAAAAGGGAAGCCGCCTGAGAGGCGGAATGCTTCGTGCTCCGGGATTCGCCCGGAAACGGAAGTTATTGACAATTGTTCACAATTGGCGGAAATCGACATCCCGCGCCTACTTAACAACAAAAGGAGATTGATTATGCGGCCAACTTGGAAAGGCAGTATCAGCTTCGGCTTGGTTTACATTCCCATCGCCGTCTATCCGGCGACCCGCGAAGAAAAGCTCAGTTTCCGGCAACTGCGCAAAGCCGATCTCAGCCCGATCAAATATAAGAAGGTCGCCGAGGCCGACTTGAAAGAAGTGCCGGCCGATCAAATCGTAAAAGGTTTCGAGTACGAGAAAGGCCGTTACATCGTTTTAAGCGACGAAGATTTCGAAAAAGTACGGATCGAATCCACCCACTCGATCGACATCACGGATTTTGTCGACGTTGATCAGGTCGATCCAAAATTTTTCTACAAGCCGTATTT
>JBEEHZ010000179.1:0-8621 GCA_041167705.1 Verrucomicrobiota bacterium
CGGAGCTCGCCTGCGCCTGACGAGTGCCGGATCAACGATCGCTCCGAATTGGCTGCGTTAAATATCTCAACGCGCGTCCTCTAATTCACGGCTGGCCAAGGGACGTTGTGCTTGATCATCCGTCCGCACTTTGCGCGCGGCTTTCACGTTGCGAACTCGATGTCGCGCTGGTTTCCAGTTTCGAATTTCTTCGCAATCCGATCTACCGGATCGTGGACGGCATTTCCATTTCATCGGATGGACCCGTTTACAGTGTTGTGCTTGCGCATGTCGGCGATCTTTCCGATATCGAACAGATCGAGCTCGACCCGGCGGCGGAAACTTCCGGCAATTTGCTGCGCTGCCTGCTCGGCGAGTTAAAACTGCAACCACGGCTCGTGGCAACATCGACATCTTCTCCCGCGAAAGGAACGGCGCGCCTGCTAATCGGCGACCAAGCCATTCGTTTCCGGCAAGAACACGCAAACCGATTCCAATTTTGGGACCTCGGCGAACAATGGAAAAAACTTGTCGGCCTTCCATTCGTTTACGCGCTCTGGCTCGTGCGACCTGAAGTTGCCCACCCAAAATCGATCGCTGATCGGCTGCGCGCATTGCGCGACAAGAATCTCGCGAACATGGACAAACTAATTGCTGACGAAAAGGAATTCGATCGCAGCTTTTGCGACCGCTATTACCACGAGCATCTCCGATTCAGTTTTGGAGAACGCGAGAAGAAAGGTCTGCGCGCTTTCCATCAATCATGCCAAAAACACGACCTGTTGCCGAAACGCGATGTCGCGTTCAGCGTCGTGTAACAGGTCGAAACACTACGGCTTCGTCTGTTTCGGCGCGTTCATATTCGGGCCGGTCTGTCCGCCGGGCGGCGTCCATTGTCCGATGATGTCTGCGCCGAAAATCCATTCGCCATACAGTGTTCCGTTCACGGAGATCGTTTTTTCGTAATACTTCCTCAGATTGATTTGCTGCTGCGCAAATTCGCTCTCTCTCCGAGCCCGAGTCAGGCGCAGCAGCGTGTCGGGGTCTTTCACGAGACTGAGTCGATACGCGCCGTCAACCAGCACAACTTTTCCATTGAACACCTCAGTTTTGCGTTCGATTTTGGCCGATGCCTTCTGCGGCGGGCCGCTTGGCTGCTCCATCATTTTCCTGCCAAACGCGCACCCGGACAAAACAACTAGACCCACAGACAAGATGATTGCGATCGATTTCACAGCCCCTGTCTATTTTAGTGCGCTACCGCGAGTCAACTGATTATGAACAAGTTGTCTCCGAGTTGTCAGAAAATGTCCGTCAGATAAAATAGTCGGTGCAACGCCGCTGGATCTTTCTCCCGCCTGAGGAACTGAATGGCAGTCCAATTTCGTGGAGTGAAATCTGCGGCTGCGAATGCATCGCGCGCCTGTTGTTTCGAAAAGGTTTCGGCACAACCGACGAGGTCCAGGCGTTTCTGCAACCGCGACTGAAATCCTTGAGCGATCCATTTCTACTGCCGAACATGGAAGCGGCGGTCAAGCGTATCTTCTCGGCCTTGGATCGCCATGAGCGAATTGTCCTTTTTGGCGATTACGATGTCGACGGAGTCACGTCGCTGGCTTTACTCGCCGAAACGCTCCGCGCTTACCGCGTCGCAGCGGATCTGTTTCTGCCGCTGCGGATGGAAGAAGGCTACGGCTTGAGTCGCGAAAGCGTTGAACGCTGCATCGAACAATTTCATCCGCAGCTTCTCATCGCGCTGGACTGCGGAACTTCATCAACCGCGGAGATTGTAGATCTTCAGAAACGCGGCGTGGACGTAATTGTGCTCGATCATCACGAGCCGAAATCGGAACTACCGGAATGCGTTGCCATCGTGAATCCAAAGATCGATCCGGCGTCGCCATTCCATTATTTGTGCAGTGTCGGAATTGTCTTCAAACTTTGTCACGCGCTTTTGAAGACGCGGCCGATCGATTTCGATCTCAAATCAAAGTTGGACGTGGTCGCGCTCGGGACCGTGGCCGACATCGTTCCACTGCGCGGTGAAAACCGCACGCTGGTCCAGCGCGGCGCGATCGAAATTGCGAGAACAACCAGGCCGGGCTTGAAAAGATTGATCGAAGTGAGCGGAGTGAAAGCGCCAATTTTCACCGAGGACATCGGTTATCGGCTCGGACCGCGTTTGAACGCAGCCGGACGTTTGAGCACCGCTGAGAAATCGCTGCGGCTGTTGCTCACTCAGGACGAAACCGAAGCGAGTGAGCTCGCCGAATTTTTGGACAAACAAAATCGAGAGCGCCAGGAAGTTGAGAAACAAATCTTCACCGCGGCAGAAGAGAAGATCTCGCAGGAGTTCGATTCCAAGCGCGCCGCGGCCATCGTGGTTTTCGAGCGAGGCTGGCATCCCGGTGTTCTGGGAATCGTGGCTTCTCGCATCGCGCATAAGTATCATCGGCCGACAATTGTGATCGGCGTGGACGAGAACGGCGTCGGAAAGGGGAGCGGCCGCAGCATTGAAGGTTTCAATCTCGTGCAGGCGTTGACTCGATGCACGGATAAGCTCAGCAAGTACGGCGGACACCCGATGGCGGCGGGAGTTACCATCCAGGAAAAGAATCTTGATCTTTTCGCGGAACAATTCCGTCAAACGGCTCGCGAGCTATTGTCGGATGAAGATTTGCAACCGCGACTGCAAATTGATCATGAGATCAGCTTCTCGGAATTGAACTTTGATTTTCTGGGATGGCACGAAAAGCTGCAGCCTTTTGGTAATGGGAATCCGCAGCCGATTTTTTTTGCGCGGGAAGTCGAATCGATGGCCGCGCCACGCGTCGTAGGCGAAAGGCATTTGCAGTTGCGTCTTCGGCAACGCAATTATCATCAACGCGCGATTTTTTTCGGCGCGGCAGCCGATGCGCTTCCAAAGCAACCCTGGGACATTGCCTTTCGAATCCGGCCGGACGAATACGAAGGCGAAACGCGTTTGGAAATGCGAGTAGAAGCGGTCCGCGAGTCCGCGCCGAGGACTTAATGGAAATTTCGCAGCCGCTTGAACAACTCGATTGGATCCAGCGCCCGAAAATTCTGGCGCTCCGGAGACTTGGCATTACGACCGCCGAAGACTTGCTGACGCATTTCCCGCGGCGACACGAAGATCGACATCAATTCCCGGAATTCCCGCGCGATGAAAGCGACGTCCCAATCTGCCTCTCCGGCGAAGTGATCAAAACATCTCTCCGGCGTTTTGGCGGTTGGAAAAAGATTTTCGAGGCCACGTTACAGGAACCGAATGCGAACGCGTTGAGCCAGCCGCTCATCTGTCGCTGGTTCAATTTGCATTATGTCCAGAAAATGATCGCCGCCGGCCAGCAACTCGTCGTTTTTGGCAAGCCGCGACTGCGCGGGACGCGTATTTGCATGGATCATCCCGAGTTCGAAGTGATCGAAAACGACGAGGAGAAATCGATCCATCTTCGCCGGATTACACCGATCTATCCGGCGACCGAGGGTCTCTCGCAACGAATGCTGCGCGGCATTATTTATCGACTTCTTCAAGAGCTCGATACTGCGCCGATTGAGCCATTGCTCCCCGAGAACTTGAAGAACGGCGACCGCGGCGAAGCGATTCGCGCGATCCATTTCCCCGGAACTTGGGAATTACTGAGCGAGGCGCGCGAACATCTCGTCCTTTCGGAATTCTTCGCGATGCAAATGCTGATCGCGTCCCGACGAACCGACTCGCACGCGCGCCTGAGCGCCGCGCATTGCGGGCGAGGGGAACTGATGGAGAAATTTTTACGCGCGCTTCCGTTTGAGCTAACCCAAGCGCAAGAAAAGGTCATCGCCGAGATCAAGAGTGACTTGGCGGCGAAGTATCCGATGAATCGTCTTTTGCAGGGCGATGTCGGTTCGGGAAAGACGGTGGTCGCAATTGCGGCGATTCTGCTCGCGGTTGAGGCCGGCTATCAGGCGGCGTTCATGGCGCCGACGCAAATTTTGGCGGAACAACATTACACAGTGCTTCGGCGCTGGCTGGAACCGCTCGGCGTGAAGTTGTCGATCCGGACGGCGACGCGCCAGGAAGAAAGCTTTTTGCCGCTGGTCGAGGGCGACGAAAACGCGGACGTGATTATCGGCACGCACGCGTTGCTTTACGAAAAAGTTGCATTTTTAAAACTCGGCTTCGTCGTGATCGACGAGCAACACAAGTTCGGCGTGGCGCAGCGCGCGCGCCTAACGAGTCGCGAACCAGCGCCCGACGTGCTGGTGATGACCGCCACGCCCATTCCGCGCACGATCACCATGACCGTTTACGGTGATCTCGATGTTTCGATCCTGGACGAAATGCCGCGCGGTCGCGGTAAAATTATTACCGCGGTGCGGGATTCATCAAAACTGGGCGAGGTGCTGAGTTTCTTGCGGACGCAACTAGAAGCCGGCCGTCAGCTTTATGTTGTTTATCCGCTGATCGAGGAGAGCGAAAAGCTCGAGGCAAAAGCGGCCGCGTCGGAATACGAACGGTGGCGCGAACGGTTGCATCCGTACCCTTGCGAATTGTTGCACGGACGAATTCCCGGACCGGAAAAGCAGGAAATCATGGAACGTTTTCGCCGCGGCGAAACCAAAGCGCTGATCAGCACGACTGTGATCGAAGTTGGTGTCGATGTTGCAAATGCAACGGTGATGTTGATCGAGAACGCGGAGCGATTCGGTTTGGCCCAGCTCCATCAGCTCCGCGGTCGCATCGGGCGGGGCGAGCACAAATCGTATTGTATTTTGCTGACGTCAGAGCCGTCTTCAGAGGCGACGGCGAAATTGGCCGTGCTCGAAAAAACACGTGACGGCTTTGAGGTGGCCGAAGCGGATTGGGAGCTCCGCGGGCCGGGCGACCTCTTAGGCACGGCCCAGAGCGGTTTGCCGGCGTTGAAGATCGGCAATCTCAAGCGCGATGCAGAGTTGATGCGGCGCGCGCGGACGGCGGCGATGTCGATCTTCGCGGTCGATCCAAGGCTCGAGTCGCCGCAGAATCAACGTTTCCAGCAGTTGATTGTCGAAAAACAGGGACGAACCTTTTCCAACATTAGCTAATGAAGAACTTGCTGAAATTTTTTGCCTTTGTCGCGCTGCTCAGCCTAGCGATCTCAGCGTTGTACGATTACCGTTTGAAGCATGGCGGCCTGAGCACGCTCTCACGGACGACCCCGGAAAAATACACGCTCGCCTCCTCGCCGAATGTCGATCCGAAGCAGGTCGCGTCGCTTGAGGCGTTGAATCGCGAGCGCCGGGCGCTGGTCAGCGCGGTTGTGCCGTCGGTGGTAGCTGTGAAAACGACCAAGAAAATCGCGATTGAGCGTCAGAATCAGCTCGACCCGTTCGGTTTCTTCTTTCGCCGGCCGCGCGGATTCCAAAACCCCAACGAAGATGCAATGGTGCAGAACTCATTGGGCTCGGGCGTCATTGTCACAAAAGAAGGTCACATCATCACCAACAATCACGTCGTTGATCAGGTAGACGAGATCGAAGTGCAGTTGAGCGATGGGCGCACCGAGAAAGCGCGTCTGGTCGGGGCCGATGATCAAGTCGACCTTGCGGTCCTGAAGATCGACACCCCGGGAGTGACGCCCCTCAAGCTTGCCGATTCCGATACCGTTCAAGCGGGCGACTTCGTTCTCGCGATCGGCAACCCATTCGGTTTCGACGAAACGGTCACGGACGGAATTGTAAGTTCGAAAGGGCGGCCGAATCGCGCTGATGTGTTTGGCGATTTGATCCAGACAAATGCCGCGATCAATCCGGGCAATAGCGGCGGTCCACTTGTCAACCTGCGTGGTGAAGTCGTCGGTATCAATACAGCGATCATTTCGCGCAGCGGCGGATCGCAGGGAATCGGCTTCGCCATTCCTTCCAATACCGTCCGCACCGCGCTCGAAAGTTTGTTGAAGAAAGGCCGGATTATTCGTGGCTATCTCGGCATTCAGATGCGAGTACCGCAAGCGGGGCAACCTGCGCTATCGCCAGGCGAACCCGTCGTGGTGGATGAAATCGTGCCTGGATCACCAGCGGAAGAGGCCCATTTCCAAAAAGGAGACGTCATCAAAAAATTTGACGGCCACGAAGTGAAAAGCTTTACCGATTTACGCAATCTGGTTTCGCAAGCGGACCTGAACAAAAAAGTCGAACTGGAAATTGTGCGTGCCGGAAAAACGATGACCGTCGCGACGCAAATTAAGGAGCAGCCGGCGGGTTATCAAGCCGGTCGCGTCGTCCCGCAACAGCCGCCGGCAAAGCCAACGCCCGGCGACGAGAATGAAAGCGGCAACATGCTCGCCGGAGTCCACGTCGGTCAGCTAACCCCCGAGCTCGCGCGCCAACTGGATCTGCCGAATGGTGTTCATGGTGTTGTAGTAACTGAGGTTAATCCGGATGCGGGCGTCGCCGATCTCCAAAAAGGCGACGTGATTGAGGAAGTGAACCAGCAGGCGATAAATTCCGTGGCCGATTTCAATAAGATCGTCCAATCGCTCGATCCGCGGCAGGCACAGGTGCTGTCGGTTTGCCGGCATAGGGTGAGATCGTTCTTGGTTTTGCGGGCGCGCTGATTCCGCCAAGTGGGATATGTTTATGGGGGCGAGGCGTTTCCGACTCAGGAAACCGGTGAATAAACTTCTCCCTGCGAAAGTCCAACGATCCAAATCATTAACCCGCCTATGAAAAAACTACTGTTTGTCTTTGCGGTAACGGTTGTTCTTTTGCCGTTTTCGCCAGAGGCCAAGAGCCAGGACGTCTCGGTGGATTTCTTTTACAACAACCTCAACGGCGGGAGCTGGTTCGAGGTCGGTGATTACGGCTACTGTTGGCAACCGGACCTGGCGGCGAGCGATCCCTCATGGCGACCGTATGCCGATGGCTACTGGGCCTACACTGACGAAGGATGGACATGGGTCTCATACGAGGATTTCGGGTGGGCTACTTACCATTATGGACGCTGGGTCAGATTGGCCGATTACGGCTGGGTTTGGAGACCCGGTTATGAATGGGGCCCGGCCTGGGTCTCCTGGCGCTTCGGTGGCGGTTACGCTGGTTGGGCGCCACTGCCGCCGGAAACAGAAGTAGCTTACGAAAGCCGGCCGCTCACCGGCCATCTGGACGTCGAATTCGACATCGGCCCGGGGTATTACAATTTCGTCGACCTCCGCTACATCGGCGAACCGGTCCTTCGTTCGCGCATTGTCGATGTGAATCAAAACGTCACCTACATAAATCAAACGGTGAACGTCACCAACATCACTTATAAAAACAAAACTGTTTATAACTACGGACCCGACCTCAACGTCGTGAACCAGTACTCGAGCCGGCCGATTCAAAAGTTGAAGTTGGAACGACCGGTGAACGTTGATTTCTCGGTCGCCGCTAAATCGGGCGGGCTGACGAAAGTGCAAGGCAATGCTTTGATCGTTGCCGCTCCAATGAGAATGACAAGGCCAGCCAAGCAAATCGCGCCGCCAACGGTGAAAACCAAATTGGCGGACGCCAAAGTTGAGAAAGGTTGGGCGGTAGCGGGTGACGCCAATGCGCAGACTCAACTGAAAGAAAAAATCAGAACACAGGATTTGAAGAAGGTTCCACCACCGACAGCAGGTGGAAACGCGGCGGCCGCAGCTGGTGCGAGCGCGTCGGTCGCGCCGTCACCTTCACTAGCACCTGGAATGGCGCCAGTTGAGAAAGGGAAAAAAGGAAAAGCTGCACAGCAATTTGAGGCTGGCGCAACCGTGACTCCGGCAGGCGCTTTAGCGTCTCCACCCACAAGCCCGGGATTTCCTGAACGTGGCAAACACAAGGGTAAATTTGGTGAGCAGCCCCAGCCTGGTGCCAGCTTGGCTCCCGTGGAGTCTCCTGCAGGCGCTGTATGGCCCTACACTTCAGGGTCCGGGAAGCCGGGTAAGGACAAAAGGGGCGAAAAATTCGGTGGAACACCGCCGCCGACTGGGCCGACTGCCGCTCCCGAAGGTGCGATTGCGCCAGACGGAAAACGAAAAGGATTGGAGCGTAGCTACCAGCCAACTCAGGGCGGCGCTGCCAGCCCCGGCCAAAATTTCAATCAGCCGCGTGGCAAACATAAGCAATTCGACCAGCAACCGGTGATGTCACCGTCCGGCGCAACTAGTCCCGGTGAAAGTTTCAATCAACCAGCCGGCAAGCGTAATAAACGCGTCGAGGAACCGGGAATGTCGCCGGCCCCTCAGAGTACGCCCTCGGGACCACAAGGTGGTCCTTACAGCGAAGGTCGTGGCAAACACAAAGCCGACGGCGTGAATGCGCCGCCCGCAGGCGGTGCGCAAACGCCAGCCGGACAACCGGGCGAGAAAAAGCACGAGGGCAAAGGAAAAGGCGAGACTCCAACGCCTGTTCCGCAGTAATCCGAGGTTTAACAAAATTAAAACGAACGGCCCCGGATTTTTCCGGGGCCGTTTCGTTTACAAGCTCGACGTCTGCGTCACAGCAGTTCGGCGATCTGCACCGCGTTCAGCGCCGCGCCTTTGAGCAGTTGATCGCCTGAGACCCAAAAGGCGAGACCGTTCTCCAATGCGCAGTCGAGTCGCACTCGCCCCACTTCGCAATTATCTTTGCCGGCGACATTCAGC
>JBEEHZ010000180.1:0-7711 GCA_041167705.1 Verrucomicrobiota bacterium
CAGCGACGTCGAAATCAAAGGCACGATCAAGTTCCAAAAGGAGCTTTTGATCGATGGAAAAGTCGAAGGCGAAATTAATTCCGATGGCGCGTTGACAGTCGGCGAGAACGCAGACATCCGCGCGGAAGTAAAAACAAAGTCCATCACAATTTACGGGAAGGTGCAGGGGAACATTACCGTAAGCGAGCGTTGCGAATTGAAATCGAAATGCACGCTGCAGGGAGATTTGAAGGCGGCACGCCTCATCATCGAAGAAGGCGCCACCTTCATCGGGAAGTCGGAAGTTTCCAGTGGGATGAGCGTCAAAGCAGCATCATCCGGCAGCCGCCCAGAAGTTGTTCGCCACGAAGATTCAGCCAAGCCTGCCTTCGCGGCTCGCGGTTAAAGTTTGACCCTCGGCTACTGAACTAGTGACCAAATCGTCGCCTGCCAAGGCCAGTGTGGAATGTCCGCACTGTGGCTTTAAGCAGATGGAGTATGTGGCGGCGAAGTCGACCATCTGCCGGCAGTGCGGTCGCTCCTTTTAACCATCAGCGCCCAAGCCGGGCCAGAAACTTAAAGTCGACACGGCTGCGCCGGAAGAATTGCCGCTCCATCGAAAGCTGGAAAATATTTGGACCCGGCAACGCAATCGCCTCGTTTCTTGTTTCGAATGCAAGCGCAAACACGAAGTCAGCGATCAGGCGACATCGAGCAATTGTCCCGGCTGCAGCGCGCACATCGATCTCCGCGATTACAAAGTCACCACCAGCTTCAGCCGGACGATTCGGACTCGCGGCGACGTCCACTTAACGAGCAAGGGTGATCTCAGCAGCACCAGCGTGATTTGTAACTCGGCGATAATCGAAGGGAAACTGCGAGGCAATCTTGAGTGCGAGGATTCGATGACGATTAACTTGGTCGGGAAAATTCCCGGTCGAATCGGCGCTCAACATATGGTCGTCGAACGCAAATCCGATATTCAATGCTTTCGGCGCGTGAAGGTGGCGAACATCGACATCAAGGGGCGCATGTCCGGTGAAATCATCGCCAGCGGTTCAGTGACAATTCACAAGACCGGCGCGTTGGACGGGAACGTGACCGCCAAATCAATCGCGATCGAGAAGGGCGGGATGTTTTCCGGGCAACTGGCGATCGGTCAGGCTAATCTCACTCAGGGCGAGTTGTTACCGGAAGCGAAAGCGGCCGAGAAGAAGGCCGAGTCAGAGGTGCCGCTGGGCGCAGCACAGCCTTTGCACGCTACGTAAATTTTCTCTTCCATGCGAAGACTGCATCCGCGCAGTCCGTACGAAAAACTCGGCGGCTACGTTCACCTCCCGCGCTTGATCGACAAGGCGAAGCTGCAGCGCAAAGGTCTGCTCGACGGTTACAACTACAAGACCGTCGGATTCGACAAACATCTCCTCAGCTTCCTCAAGATCGACGGCGATGCCTTCGAAGAGGCAGTTCATCGTTTGGAGAACGATGACGCGATTCTAAGTTGGGTGGAACAGAGCTGTGTGAAACATTCAAGTGACGAGATCGAACACTGGAATCAGGCGATGATTTCACGGCATCCCGATACTGCCGCCAAGAAAGCGCGCTTCAGTCATTTTCTAAAACAATCGGGCGGGGCAGGGCGCAAAGACATCCGCACTTACTTCGACCTGATCGAGTTCGACGAAGGGCGTCTGAAATAAGGTAGGGCGACGGATCAATCGCTCTTACCTGAAAAGATTTTGTCCGCGTTCTCGAGTGTTTCTTTGCTGCCGATGTCGAGCCAACGCCCCTTGATCTCAAAGGTATTGACCGGTTTACGGGTGTAGAGCCATTGTAAGAAAAGCCCCGGCTGATCGGGATTGTTTCCGGCCGCGAGATAAGTCGTAAATAACGGCAGCACTTCGCGCGAGTAATAATAGAGTGCGACTGCGGCCAGCGTGCTCTTCGGTTTTTCCGGCTTCTCTTCGAAGTTTGTGATCACGCCATTCGTGTCCACGGTAACAGTCCCGTATTTTTTCATCGCTTCGAGGTTTCCAACATCGTGGACGGCGACAGTAGCTTGCGAACCTTTTGCCGCGTTTACAAAGTCGCTCAGCGGTTGTTGAAAGAGATTGTCGCCGGCGATGACGAGCAAATCGTCGTTGGTCAAATTCTCGCGCGTCAAAACCAGATTGATATCGCCGATCGCGCCCAACTTATCATCGTCACTCTTTGATCCGTCATTGATAATTTTGATCGGCATCCCACGATGTCGATCTTGGTAGGCATTCGCCCAGTTTTGAAAGTCGCTGGCGAACTTGTCGTTCGTGATGATGTAAGCCGTTTCAAGCCCGGGAACCGAAGCGAGGTTATCGAAAAGCCATTCAATGATCGGTTTCCCGCCGACTTCTAACAACGGCTTCGCTTTGTTCAGCGTCAGCGGATAAAGCCGTGTCGCGTATCCAGCGGCAAGAATCAGCGCGTTCATCGGAATTGCCGGACGATAAGCATTCGGACCGAGCGCGCCAGCTCATTCAGCGCACGAATTATTTTGCGGCTCCGCCTAAAATAGAAGAACGCAAACGTAGCTGTAACGCGGCGATCCGATGTGAATCGATGATCTTGGTCCGACTCACGCGGTCGGTGATGTAAAATGTGTCGATTGCAGCACCTTTCTGCGTGCTGATACGCGAGAGAACAATATTTGCTCCTTCCTGCCCAAGCCCAGTCAACAAATCGTAAAGAAGGCCAACCCGATCTGGCGCCTCGATCTGGACCAACGTGTACGCGGGATGCGCCTTATTATCGATTGAGATCCCGGCCGGGAATTCCAGTTCCTGTAACCGTCGATGTTGAATCTTGTGACGCGCTTGCTCGAGCAAGGGCCCAAACTCAAACGTCTCCACTTCGAACGCATTTCGCAGCGTGTTTTCGACCACAGTGCGATCGCCCACTTCGGTCACGGCCCGCTGTTTCATATCGCACACGCGGAAAATGGCGAGAATAGTGTGGTCGCCGCGCGGGAAAATATCAGCGCTTATAATGTTGAGCGGAACGATGGAAAACGAACCGGCGATCTTGGCCAAAAGCTCCTGACGGTCCCACGTGCAGAGTGTAGCAATGCTGTGTCCGAATTGCGGAAACGCTTCCCAATCGATCGCCGGCAAAAGCGCGCGGTCGTGTTCGGCCGAGGCGTTTTCAAAGAAGGACCGAAACAGGCGAAGATGCTTCACGATCTCGGGCACCTCGGACGCGCGGAAATAATTGTCCGGCATGAATTCGAAATGTGCCTCGATTTCCTCCGCAAAATCGGACGGCAGCTCAGCGGCCACCGCCACTTCCAGGGACTCGCGTTCAATCTTTGTTTGTTCGTGATAAGATTTTTGGTCGGCGAGATACTGCGAAGTGGCGTGAAAAAGTTGCCAGACGAGCGACTCCTTCCAATCCGACCAGCTTTGTCCGCTCGTCCCCTGGCCATCGGCCAACGTCAGTAACATCAGCGCGTGCAGATTTTTTTGGCTCCGAACAACATTCGCAAATTCTGCAATCGTAGCCGGATCATCCAGATTTCGTTGCTGCGCGGTGTTCGAGAGGGTGACGTGATGATCGACCAGAAGAATGAGCGATTTCCTTTGCTCGGGCGAAAGCTGAAGACGTTTGGCCACGCTTTGCGCGAATAGAGCGCTCGCCTCGGAATGAGGGCGGGCGCCAACCGCCCGGCCGGTGTCATGCAAAAGTAAAGCAAGGTAAAGAACAAAAGGATCGTCGAGATTTTCGAAAAGATGACGATAAGCGATCAACTTCGAATCGCTTGTTCGAATCAAGGCGTCGAGCTTGTCGAGGCAAAGAAGGGTGTGCTCGTCCGCTGTGTACCGATGAAAAAATTCATGCTGCACCAAACAGGTCAGCTGGCCGAACTCCGGAATATAACGGCCGAGAAAATCGACCCGGTGCATGAGACGAAGGGTGCGGCCCACCTCACCTTTTTTGGACAACATTTCTTTGAAAATTTCGCGCGGCGGTTTGGCGTAGCGGTAAGTGCGGGTGACTTGTCCGAGCGCGCGGCTGGTGAGATCTTCTAACTCAGGGCTAAAATCGACGTTGTGCTCCTGCGCCAGTTGAAATGCTCGCATCATCTCCAGCGGATCTGTCTTAAAGAGATCTCGTTGATCGGTGTGAAGCTGGCCATGACGAACAGTGAATGCTCCCAATTTCGTTTCGGTCCCGCGCCGCAGAGGTAAAAACGCGAAAAGCGCACGGGTGCCGCTGGTCGCGTAACCGCTGGCGAACTGCTCTGTGATGCGTTCGGTCACTCGAAAAATATTTCGCGTGTGTTTGTAATAATCGCGCATCAGCGCTTCGCTCGCGCGCTGGTCGTTCTTTTCCCCGTACCGCAAGCGCCGCGCGATTTCCTCCTGCAGATTGAGATGGAGGACGTCGGCCGCGCGCTTGGAGAAATAATGTAAATCGGTGCGTAGTCGAAGAAGAAAATCGTAGGCCATTTCGATTCGGCGCTGGTCCGATTCACTCAACCAATCTCTGCCGACCAGGTGCGTCGTGGTCAGGGCGCCTTCCTTAAAATACGACATCCAAAGTAGATTCTGATAATCACGCAGACCGCCGCAGCCGTTCTTAAGATTTGGCTCCTGCATGTAAACACTGTCGCCAAATTTGCGGTGACGCGCCTCCTGATCGCGCATTCGCGATTCGACGTATTCGCGCTCCGAACCATCGACGCATTTTCTTCGAAATTGATCGCGAAATTCCTGGGCAAGCTCGCGATCGCCGGTCAGGAACCGCGATTCGAGCATGGCCGTTTTTGTTAGCATGTCGCGATTCGCCTGCGCTAACGCTTCTTTCATCGAACGCGTCGAATGACCTACTTTGAAACCGATGTCCCAAAGCAAATACAGAATTTGTTCGGCCATTCCTTCCACATACGGAGACACTTTGCCGACGCCGTGTAAAAGCATGACATCGACATCGCTAAACGGATTGAGCTCGCCCCGGCCGTATCCGCCTAATCCGATCAGGGCCAGGGAAGTTTCTGGCTGCCCAACGGCGCTGGCGGCGGCGGTAAAAACGTGTCGCAGAATTACGTCCACCAATTCGCCGCGCCGCGCGCAGATCTCGCGGCCGCCACCGCCGGCCTGATGTCTCAAACGAAGCCGATGCTCCTCGAGTTTGAGAAATTTTTTGTAGCTCGAGAGGACTTCCGTCGGCCGCTGCTTACCGGCGACAGCAAGCTGGTCTTCAGCATGCGCCAGGACTTTCTCGAGATGTCGCGAGGTCGCCATTGTCGATCTTAGATTGCTCAGGCCTGCCGTCGCTCAATCTAAAATCGAAAATACAAAATCCAAACGGGATTAGAGCTCGATCGCGTAACGCTTGAGTTTGTTGTAGAGGGTTGGCCGCTGAATGCCGAGCAGTTCGGCCGCTTTCTTTTTGTTTCCGTGGCACTGCGCCAAGGCCTGCAGGATGGTTACTCGTTCCATGTCGTCGAGACTTTGCACGCCTTGCGGGACGACGCTGCGTTCGATTTGTTGCAACGCAGCCGGCAACTGTAATTCGCCCGGCAACTCTTTTAGGCTGACAACGTTTTGCCGCGCGAGCACTACTGCGTATTCCATCGCGTTTTGCAATTCGCGCACGTTTCCAGGCCACGCATAATCCAGCAGCTTTTGGAACGCTTCCGGAGAAATCTCGGGCTCGGATTTTCCGAGCTGCTGCGCAAACTGTTTTACAAAAAATGTGACCAGCGGCGGGATGTCCTGTTTTCGTTCGCGCAACGGCGGCACTTCGATCTGAAAGGTGTTGAGCCGATAATATAAATCCGAGCGCAACCGATTGTCGGCCAGCGCCTTTGGGATGGGCCGATTCGTCGCCGCGATTACGCGAAAATTCGCCTTCATTGTCCGTGTGCTCCCGAGCGGCCGAAATTCGCGCTCCTGCAGCACCCGCAGGAAACGCGTCTGCAAATCGGCCGGCATGTCCGATATCTCATCCAAAAAAAGGGTGCTTCCGTCCGCTTCCGCGATCATTCCCGGAAAATCGTTCATCGCTCCGGTAAAAGCGCCTTTGACATAACCAAACAGCTCTCCCTCGATCATCGTTTGCGGAAACGCCGCGCAATTGAGTTTCACCATCGGTCGTTCCGAGCGACGACTGCGATGATGAACCAAATTCGCTATCACTTCTTTGCCGACGCCGCTTTCGCCCGTGATCAACACGTTGGCCTCCGACGGCGCCATCGCGTTGATCAGCTCCTCGATTTCTTGCATCGATTTGCTTTTGAAAACAGGCGTCAATCGCGTCTCCGCGATTTCCAGGCGTTTTTCGAGTTCTACCGTTTTCTCGCGGAGCTGTTTCGTTTCGCGAAGGAGCGATTGCTTTTCCAGTGCTTTTTCGACCAGGCTAAGCAATTCCTCCGGCGCATATGGTTTGCTAATGAAATGAAATGCGCCGCGCTTAATCGATTCGATCGCGTTACTGAGCGTGTCGTGCGCAGTCAAAATGATGACCTGCGTCTCCGGCCGCTCGGTTTTGATTTGCTCAAGCATCTGCAATCCTTCCGCGTCCGGCAGTTGCAGATCGAGCAGGACGAGAGACGCCGCCTTATTCTTCAACGCTTTCAATCCTGCCGCGGCCGTGGCAGCCGTCTCGGTTTCGAAGCCGTGTCGGCTGAGCAGCGCTTCGAGCGTGAGCAGAATCGGCCGCTCGTCATCGATAATCAAAATGCGCCGATTTTCTTTCATCGCGCTCAAGATCTTTCCGCAGGGAACGATGGCAGCGTCAAAGTAGTAACGAGCGTCGATGCTTTCCGATCGTACTCAGCGCGAAAATCGCCGCCATGAGCTTCCGCAATCGAACGCGCGCGATTGAGGCCGAGAGCGTAATGGCCCTGGCTCACGTTCCGCAGCGGTTCGCGT
Source organism: Verrucomicrobiota bacterium (assembly GCA_041167705.1). Taxonomy (GTDB): domain Bacteria; phylum Verrucomicrobiota; class Verrucomicrobiia; order Chthoniobacterales; family UBA10450; genus AV40. The sequence continues at coordinate 6,888 of JBEEHZ010000180.1, forward strand.
CCCCAATTTTCGGTCGATAATTCGAAGCGCGCTTTCGGTTCCTGCAGCTCGAAGACGAAACGATTCTCGTCGAGATAAGCTTTCGCCGTGATCGATTTGATGTTGCGCTCGTGTTGAAACGCGTTGCTGAAAATCTCGAGGAAAGCTTGTTGAACCAGCTGCGGGTCGACTTGCAAGGTCGCATCTTTTAATTGCACGTCCCAGATTACGCTGGCCGCTTTCTCCGGAAACTCCTTCGCCAGTTTTTGTTTTAAATCCTCGACGAAATCGGCTGCTGGATAGGGAATCAAATTAGGATTGGCCTGGCTCATTCCGGCTGTCAGCCGCTGCAAACTGATTCCGATTTGTGAAATCATTTCGCGCAGTCGCTGGACCTCGCTCTTCATTTCCCTTTCCTCGGCCAGCTCGGCGAGATAGGCCGATTGCAACTCTACCGCGTTCAAATTGTTTCGAATGTCATGACTCAGTTGTCGGACAAACTTAACCATGTCCGGCCACGGCACGTCTGGCGGTTGTTTGGAAGAACTCATATCTTAGTCCAACTCGAGCACATGCTACTCATTGATGGAAAATTTGTCGTCCGATGGCTCTTCACCCTTTGCAATCTGCACACGCGAATCGTTGCTCGCAAGATGTTGCAGCACGTGAAAAACATCTTCCGGGTCGGCATCGATCGCGCGCGCAATTTCCTCCGATGTCTTTCCGGTCCCACGCGAAAGCTTTTTACGAACGTCATCTTGTAACTGGAGCAATCGCGTCGCCGCTTTCTTGCCCGCTTCCACTCCCGGTTGATGATAGGCGTTTATGTTAACCAGTGAACCGTA
>JBEEHZ010000181.1:0-7509 GCA_041167705.1 Verrucomicrobiota bacterium
GCGAATACAACACCAAGACGCAGCCGCTGGCAGATTATTATGGGAAGATGTCGATCTTGCGCCGGATTGACGGAAATCGCGATCGCGACACGGTTTTTGCTGATATTTCGCGTCTAATTGAAGACAAAGTGCCAGCATGATCCCAATCAAGAGCGCAAAGGAAGTCGAGAAGATGCGGCAATCGTGTCGCACCGCGAGCGACATTCTCGACCGGGTGAGCGAATTGGTTCGTCCCGGGATCACTACGAAGGAAGTGGATGAGGCGGCCGCCGATTTGATGAACGAAGCGCGGGTCAAGAGCGCGTTTCTGGGATATCGACTCGGTCACCGCGTTTTTCCCGGCAACATTTGCATTTCGCTCAATGATGAAGTTGTGCACGGAATCGGCAGCCAACGCCGGATTCAATACGGCGACATCGTCAAACTCGACATCGGTGTGATTCAAGATGGCTGGGTAGGGGACACTGCGACCACGGTGCCGGTTGGAATAGTGGATGAACGGACCGATCAGCTTTTGCGCGTTACCGGAAAAGCGCTGGACTGCGCGATCAACATTGCCGCCGAAGGTGTTCGGCTGGGCGATATCTGTGCTGAGATTGAAGATGAAGCAGCGCGCAATGGGTTTTCGGTTGTGCGCGAGTTTGTCGGACACGGTGTCGGCCGCAAATTGCACGAGGAGCCACAAATCCCGAATTACGGCCGGCGCGGCAGCGGCCCTAAACTCAAATCCGGGATGACGCTGGCGATCGAGCCGATGATTAACATTGGAAGTGCGGAAGTGCGGCTACTGGATGATGGCTGGACGGTACGCACGGCTGACGGCGCGCGATCGGCCCATTTTGAACATACGGTCCTGATTACCAAAGATGGGCCGGAAATCCTAACATGGCGCGGAAAGACGCAATTGAAGTAGAAGGCACTGTCGTCGAGCTGCTTCCGAATACCATGTTTCGGGTCGAGCTGCCAAATGGCCACCGGGTTTTGGCCCATGTTTCGGGAAAAATGCGGCTTCATTTTATTCGTATCTTGCCGGGCGACAAAGTTATGCTAGAGGTATCTCCCTACGATTTGTCGAAGGGGCGGATCACCTTCCGCCAAAAGTGACAACGCGGACACGTCTCCGCGTTTTTCGTTTAGACCGATATGAAAGTGCGACCCTCAGTTAAAAGACTTTGTGAAAGCTGCAAGATTGTGAAGCGCAAGAACGTCGTGCGTGTGATTTGCAAAAATCCGCGCCACAAACAGCGCCAGGGCTGATTCTTACCTAACGATTTACCAATGCCACGATTACTCGGAGTTGAGATTCCAGCGGACAAACGCATCGAAGCGTCGCTGACTTACATTTACGGCGTCGGCTTTAGCACGGCCCGGAAAATTTTGGAGCAAACGAATATCGATCCCAATCTGCGCGCCAATAAGCTGACTCCGCAGCAGATCAACGAGATCATTCACGCGATCACGAACAACAAAATCAAAATCGAAGGCGATTTGCGCCGCGACATTCAGGGAAATTTGAAACGGTTACAGGCGATCAATTGTTACCGCGGGCAACGTCATCGCCGCGGTTTGCCGGTGCGCGGCCAACGAACATCGACAAACGCACGCACACGCAAAGGACCGCGTAAGACCGTGGGTGTGATCCGTAATCCGGAAGCAAAAGCGGGCAAAGTTTAATTAAGATGGCCGAACACAAAAAACCAGCGAAGCCGAGAGCGGAGAAGGCTGAAAAACCGAAGAAGCCAAAAGCGGAAGAGAAACCCGAGGCCGCCCAAGCGAAAGAAGAGGCAGCGCAACCAACCGCCGCTGCTGAAACGACAGCGCCCGTCGTGGCGGAAGCGAAGCCCGCGAAAAAACCGGCGAAGCCGAGTAAACCAGAAGCGGCTCCAGCCGAAGCTCCGCGCGAAAATCTTTCCCTGGACGCGGACGACGTTGAGAAGCCGAAAATTGTTAAGGCGAAAGGCGCCAAGAACATTCATTCCGGCATCGCGCACGTTTACGCGACGTTTAATAACACAATCGTCACCATCACGGATTTGAATGGAAACGTGATCGGTTGGTCGAGCGCGGGCAAAGTCGGTTTCAAAGGTTCGCGCAAGAGCACGGCTTATGCGGCGCAGTTGGTCGCACAGGATGCATCGCGACAAGCGATGGGTCATGGGCTCAAAGAAGTCCAGGTGCTCGTCAAAGGTCCGGGTGCTGGACGCGAATCAGCCGTGCGCGCATTACAAGCGATCGGCCTTGATCTCACTTTGATTCGCGACGTGACGCCCGTTCCACACAACGGTTGCCGGCCGCCGAAGCAACGCCGCGTTTGATTTTATGGGGAGATACACCGGACCGAAAACAAGAATCAGTCGCCGTTACGGCGTCCAGATTTTTGGACCATCGAAGTCACTCGAACGGAAAAATTATCCGCCGGGGATGCACGGCCCTAAAGGTTCGCGGCGAAAACAGTCTGAGTACGCGATCGCGCTCGGCGAAAAGCAAAAGCTTCGTTATCAATACGGCCTACTCGAGAGACAGTTTCGCCGCATTTTCCAGAACGCATTACGCAAACGCGGTGTGACCGGTGAAACGCTGTTGCAACTTCTCGAGACGCGTCTCGATAACGTGATTTATCGGCTCGGCCTGGCCAACACGCGCAATGGGGCGCGCCAGCTCGTATCTCATTGTCACGTCCAGGTGAATGGGCGCAACGTCAACGTCGCTTCCTACAACGTGAAAGCCGGCGACGAGGTCGCGATCAAAGATAAACCGAAATCGCGTCAGCTTGCGTTGCGCAATCTCGAGCTCACGCAAATTGTGCCGGTGCCGGATTGGCTGACCGTCGATCGCGACGCACTCAAAGGAAAAGTCGCGCACATCCCTTCGCGCGAAGAAATGCAGCCGATCGTCAACGAGCAGTTGATCGTCGAGTTGTATTCGCGCTAATCGCGCTGCGCGTTCGCTTCCAAAAGTTCCAGCGCTTTGTCGTAGCTTTTTCGCTGAAGAACGTGCGCGAGCTGCGGATCGATTGGCTTCGGCAACGCAGCTTCCAGCTTCTCGATCTTCGCCGAAACCTCGCTTAATCGGGCGGTGTGCGTTCTCGGATCGCGGCGACTGTTTTCATCGCTAATGATCGCGAGCCGCTCGCGCAAAGCGGCGGCAAGATCGAGAATCGCGCTATTCATGTCTAGCCACTAATAGACACGAATAAAGAGGACGGGGACAGAAACTCTTTCTCATCAATTAGTGTTTATTAGGGGGATTCGTGATTAAATGAGCGCCGTGGCCGCCGAGCCGAAACGCATTTTGATGGTGGACGACGATGTCGCGCTGCTGCGGGTGGTGCGGGAAGCGTTGGTGGCATCGTTACGGTGCGAAGTCGATACGTCACCGAAGCCAGAGTACGCTTTTGAGCTGGCGCTGAAGAAAAAGTACGACTTGCTCATCTTCGATTTCCAAATGCCGATGATCGACGGCGCGATGTTGTTTTTCCTGATCGGGAAAGTTTATCAGAATAGTCAGCCGGTAAGAGAAGTTCCGCCGCTGCTGCTCATTTCCGGAAAAGCCGAGGAAACGAGAGCCCAGGAATTGCTCAAGGAACCCGGCGTCGCCGGTTTAGTTGCCAAGCCTTTCGCCATTAATCGCTTGTTGGAAAAGATCAAAGCAGCTGTACCTGCGATCGAGTCGGCGCATTAATTGCACCGGAATCAGCGCGGGGAAATCTCGGAGAGGAGCTGACGTCTGGCTTCCAACCAATCTGAATTCGCGTCACCGGGAAGATCAAATCTTCGCCTCCGCTCGGAGATAAAATAGGCGCGCGTCTGAATTTGTTCGACCGTGGGATCGGTGCTGAGTGGCGCGGTTGTTTGCGGTATTGGTTTTTGGACAGCGTTTCTTTTCCGCGACGAAGATTTTTTCCCTTTTGCAGCTGTCGATCTTCCACGCGTTTTCATTTTGCCCGCCTTGTCGGACGGACCCGCTTTAACCGCCAAGTCCTTGCTCATTCCCTTATTCTTTTTCGCCACGATCAAATTCCTCCCTGAATTACGATTTAGCCACGGGCTTCGGATTGACAAGCGGTTTTCCGAACTGTGCTTGGCGAAAGCGCGGATTTCCAATACGTTACGTCATGCGGCATTTTATTTTTCGCTGGTTTGTCACGGCGTTTGCCGTTTTTGTGGCAGCGCCAATCGTGGGGATCGATTACACCGGGATCGGTTGTCTGTTGGGAGCATCGCTGCTCCTCGGAATCATCAATGCTTTTGTTCGCCCAATCCTGCTGTTACTGAGCATTCCGTTGATTTTAGTAACGCTCGGTTTCTTCATTTTGGTCATCAACGCGCTGATGTTGAAGTTCGTGAGCGAAATTGTGCCTTGTTTCAAAGTCCACGGCTTCTGGAGCGCAATTTTTGGCGCGATCATTATTTCCTTCGTCAGCTGGCTGCTGAGCGCATTCTTTCGCGGTAGCGACGGACGAGTCCACGTGTTGACGCATCATAGCCAAATCAAACAGGTTCGCGGGCGAGTGATTGAACCCGGCGAGTGAAAAGTAGCGGGATGTTCGGAGGTAAGTCGCGACCGGGCGACCAAGTTTTGGTCAAGATTTGCGGAATCACCAACGAGCCAGATGCGCTCGCCGCGGTTGATGCAGGCGCGGACGCGCTTGGCTTCAATCTTGTTCCTCAAAGCAAGCGTTACATCGACATTGATCGCGCTGCGTATTGGATCGACAAATTGCCGCGAGACATTTGCAGAGTCGCGGTTATGGCGGATCCCAACTGGGAGGATGCCTGTAGGATCGGTCAACTCCCGTTCCTCGATGCGTTGCAGTTACACGGTAGCGAATCGCCGGAATTCTGCCGGCGACTCGCCGACGCTGGAATTCCATTCGGAAAAGCAGTGCCGGTAACCGCAGCGAAATCGCTAGCCGACCTTCCAAATTATTTCACCGACACGATGATTTTGGATTCGGGCGCGGGCGGAGCATTTGGCGGAACGGGCAAGCCGTTTCCGTGGAAGTTCGCGCCCGAATTCGTGCGAAACCACCCCAGAATCACCGTGATCCTAGCGGGCGGTTTAAACCCAAAAAATGTAGCGGAAGCTGTTAGTGTCGTCCGACCACGCGGAGTCGATGTGACGACCGGAGTTGAAGCTTCGCCCGGCCAAAAAAATGCCTCTCTAATACGGGCATTCATTCAGGCTGCCCGTCACTTGGCGTGAGCGACTAGAGCTCGTGCCTCCTTTACAGCGCTGTAGTGGGAAACGTTACAGGGCTGGTCTGCTTCCTGCTTTTATCCGGCCAGCACTCATCTCACATCCTATGGTAACTTCACTTAAGCAACGGGGATACGTCGCGGCGGCGGTGGCGTTCCTGACCGTGCTTTCCCTGTCACAAGCCCAAACCAGTCCCGCCCCTGCGGGTCCAGCTCAACCACCAGAACCGATTAAGCCGGCCGACCATCCTCCGATGATGCTCGTGCAAGCTCCAGCCCAGGCTGCTTCTCCGGCCGTGCCATCGACCACAAAGTCGACCACGATGACGGCCCCCGCGTTGACCGAAGCCGATGCGGCGGTTGAAAGCGGTGGTGTTGGCGTGCGCGAATTTCAAGGCGACGACGTCGGTCAAGTGCTCCGATTGCTCGCGCGCCAGTCCAAGGTCAACATGGTTGTGAGTGATGCTGTTACCGGCACGGTAACCATGCGGTTGGAGGACGTGACCGCACTTCAAGCGATCTCGATCATCGTCAAAGCCAAAGGGCTTTTCATGGATAAGATCGACAACGTTTATTACATCAAGACCGCAACCGAGCGGACGGCTGAGCCAACTGAAAGCGATAGCTACCAATTCAGCTACGCGCGGGCCAAGGACATTTCGCCGTTGATAGCGTCGCAGCTTGCGAGCAAGGATCCACCGCAAATCGACGAGCGCACAAATACGATTTTCTTTCGCGAGACCCGCAGCAACATTGATAACATTCGGAAAATGCTGGTGCAGATCGACAAGCCGACCAAGCAAGTCATGATCGAAGCGCGATTGGTGGAAGTGAGCGCCGATCCAGTGCAAGCATACGGAATTAACTGGGCGGGATCGGTGGGTTGTGCTTCTGCTCCCAAGACAGTTACTTATGGTAATCCAATAGCCGCGGGAAGTCCCGTCCCCGGCGCTAATCCGCCAACGAGCGGCTTTGCACTGGGCGATCCAAATCAACACAATTTCTTTGGCAGTCTTGGTCACCTCATACCGGGCCAGTTTGCCATTTTATCGGTGCCGCAATTTTCTGCGGCGTTGACGGCACTAAACGAGGATTCCGACGCCGAGTTCTTGGCCAATCCACGAGTAGTGACCGCCGATAATCAGCAGGCCAAAATCGAGGTCACGAGAAACCAACCGGTGCCACAACTCAATTTCAACGAACAAACGGCCACGGCGGTATTTGGCGGCTTCCAAGATAAGACATTCGGGAACAAACTCGTTGTTCGGCCATCCATCAACAAAGACAACTTCATCACCCTTTCGGTGAAGCCAGAGATCAGCAATAAGGTCTCGGATTTTACGTTTAACTTCTCGGGCGCTGTAGTAACGAGTCCGATTATCGACACGCGGACACTGGATTCCAATGTGCTGATCCAGAGCGGCGACACCCTCGCCATCGGCGGCTTGCTCTCCGATCAAGTCAGCAAAGCGCGAACAAAAGTCCCGTTGCTCGGCGACATTCCCTTTGTCGGCTATGCGTTTCAAAGTCATGACAACGAGCGACACAAACGCAACCTGCTCATCTTCGTGACACCGACGATCCTCGATCAACACTACGGCACTGGCTTGGAAGATCAGGTCACTGGTGTTCATCATGTCGGCGAGGAATATGCGGATCCGAACGGGTGGCGGAATAACGCCAAAGGCGCCGTGCGTTTGGTTCCCACTGCGCACCGGCAGCTCGCTGCCGATTATGCAAAGCCGGGCGCGCCTCCGGCGCCTGAGGAAGCTGCTAAGGTTCAATTCAAGAGCGACGTCAAAGACCGGGACGAATAAAGAATTTCGGAATGTGGGGTTGAGAGGGGGCGGGCGCTCGCAAGGGTCCCGCCCTCTTTGGGTTTTATCGCTCCAAGTAATCCTTTAGCCGCTCACGCAACTCTGTTCGCGCGCGAAAGAGCAGACTCTTCACTGCCGGCACCGATAGATCCAGAACGCCGGCAATTTCTTCATAGCTCAACTCTTCGTATCGCCGTAAGACGAGCGCCATTCGTTGCGTGTCCGGAAGCAGCATGATCGCATTTTCAATCTCGGCCTGTAATTCCACTTGAAGAAGCGTTGCGTCGGGGGTGGCCGTTACCTCGTCCTTTAACGGCATCTCTTCGGCCTCGGGATCGATTTGCACCGGCAAATGCGGATGACGCTTGGCGCGGCGCATTTCGTTAAACACAAGGTTGCGTGTGATCTTCAGAAGCCAGGTGGTGAACTTCGCCCGGGCCACGTAACGACCCGCGCTCTTCCAAACGCGAATGAAAACCTGCTGCGCGATATCT
>JBEEHZ010000182.1:0-3290 GCA_041167705.1 Verrucomicrobiota bacterium
ATTTCTCGTCGAGAAGCGTATGCACCGGCAAAAGCTCGATCGCGGTCACGCCTATATTTTTTAGATAACGAATCGCCAGATCGTTAGCGACTCCGGCATAAGTGCCGCGCAACTGCTCCGGCACCTCTTGCCATAATTTCGTGAATCCTTTCACGTGCACTTCATAAAACACCGTTTCCGATAGCGGCGTGTTCGGACGTTTGTCGTCGCCCCAATTGAACTCACCGTCGATCACGACCGATTTCGACATCGCCCACGCGTTGTCGCGAGAATCGCGGGCGAGGTCTTCCTCCTTGCCACCAACCACGTAAGCGAACATTTCGTCCGACCAATTGATCTGGCCCGCGATCGCCTTCGCGTAGGGATCGAGCAATAACTTCGAGTCGTTAAATCGCAGGCCGTGATTCGGATCGTACGGGCCGTACACGCGAAAACCGTAGAGTTGGCCGGGCCGCACCTCGGGCAGAAACGCGTGCCAGACTTGTTCGGTTTGTTCGCGCAACGGAATGCGGACGTTTTCTTTTGGCGAATCGATGTTGTCGAACAAGCAGAGATGCACTTCGGTCGCGTGTTCGGAAAAAATCGCGAAATTGACTCCGTTGCCGAGCCAGGTCGCGCCGAGCGGATATGGTTTTCCGGGCCAGGTCTTAACCGTCGTCATATGCGACGTTGTTATCCATCACCCCACGGCAACGCGCAAACTGCGATACTGCGCGGGATTAACCGAGTTTGTGGTGCAGAAAAATCGTCAGCGACCCAAGACTGATCGCACCCATAATCATGAGCGTGAGCGGAGTCGGTTCTGAAATAACGAGGTGCGAGAAGAAAGTATGCATGATTGCTTTGGCTGTCGGCTTTAGGGTATGAATCGGATTGCGACGCGAGAGTGGTCGCCATTCCACAAAAATTTTTTCCCGACCATTTCGCGGCTCTTGTAGGTGAAGTGCTGCTAACGTGAACATTCTCGGCGTATCAGCTTTTTATCACGACAGCGCAGCGTGTCTCGTGCGAAACGGAAAAATCGTCGCCGCCGCGCAGGAGGAAAGGTTCACGCGCAAGAAACATGACGCGACTTTCCCGAAAAATGCAGTCGCATACTGCTTGCGGGAAGGCGGCCTCAAAGTCAGCGACCTCAATTTCGTGGCGTTCTACGAAAAGCCGTTCCTCAAATTCGACCGCATCCTGCACAGTTATCTCGCGTATGCGCCGTCCGGCCTGAAAAGTTTTCTCATGGCCATCCCGCTTTGGATCCGGGAACGGATCTGGATGAAGGAGCTCATCCGAAAGGAACTCGGCTGCGAGTGCAAAATTATTTTTCTGGAACACCACGAATCGCACGCGGCCTCGGCGTTTTTTCCATCGCCGTTCCCGGAGGCGGCGTTTCTGACAATCGACGGCGTGGGCGAATGGACGACAACCAGCTACGGCGTCGGCCGGGGCAACCGGATCCAAACCCTGGGCGAACTGAACTTTCCGCATTCAGTCGGATTGCTTTATTCCGCGTTCACCTATTTCACCGGGTTCCGGGTCAACTCCGGCGAATACAAAATGATGGGCCTGGCCCCGTACGGCGAACCGAAATACGTCGACCTGATCCTCCGCGAGCTGATCGACCTCAAGTCAGACGGGTCGTTCCGGCTAAACATGAAGTATTTCAATTACGGCGTTGGCTTGACCATGACGAACGCGGCGTTCATTCGGCTCTTCGGCCGGTCGCCCCGCAAACCGGAATCGAAACTGACGCAAAGCGACATGGATCTGGCGCGGTCAATTCAAGACGTGACCGAGGAAATTATGCTTCGCATGGCACGACATGTTCGCAATCAAACCGGCCTGACCAATCTTTGTCTCGCCGGCGGGGTCGCGCTCAATTGCGTGGCCAACGGCCGGATTCTGCGCGAAAGAATTTTCGATCGGATCTGGATTCAACCGGCGGCGGGCGACGCAGGCGGCGCACTCGGCGCGGCGTTGTTCGCGTGGCATCAGGTCCTCGGTAACGAACGCAACGCTGATGGCACGAACGATTCGCAATACGGTTCGTACCTTGGCCCCGCATATTCCAACGACGAAATTCGCGCGTATCTCCAAACGCAGACGATTCCCTTCACAGAATTGACCGACCAAGAACTTCCAGGAAAAATCGCCGATCTCATTAAAGCCGGCAAAGTGATTGGCTGGTTTTACGGGCGAATGGAATTCGGACCGCGCGCTTTGGGAGCGCGATCGATCGTTGGTGATGCGCGCTCGCCTGAGATGCAGGAACTAATGAATCTGAAGATTAAGTTCCGGGAAAGTTTCCGGCCATTCGCGCCGTCCGTGCTGCGCGAACAAGTGTCCGACTGGTTCGAGTTGGAGAGCGAAAGTCCTTACATGCTACTGACCGCGGCCGTCGTTGAAAACCGCCGCCGTCAGATGAGCGCCGAGGAACAAGAATTGTTCGGCCTGCAAAAGCTCTTGAGCATCCGGTCGTCGATTCCGGCGGTGACGCACGTTGACTATTCAGCGCGCGTGCAAACTGTGACCGCGGACCAACAGCCGATGTATTACCGGATGATCAAACAATTCGCTGAGAAATCGGGTTGCCCGGTGATCATTAACACATCGTTCAACGTCCGCGGGGAGCCGATCGTAGCCACGCCGGAAGATGCCTACACCTGTTTCATGCGGACGAACATGGATTACCTGCTCGTCGGTAATTTCCTGTTGGAAAAGAAAGAGCAGAAGCCGCCCGAAAAAGACATCGACTGGCTCAGGGAATTTGAACTCGATTAAACCGTGAGCATCCGCCAGCAGATCAACGATCTGAAAACAGACACGCCGGATCTTCGGAAGTTCGGCTTGCTCGTCGGCGGCGTCCTGTGCGTGTTCGGGCTTCTGCTTTTGCTGCGACACAAAGCGAATTACCCGTACCTCTTCTGGCCGGGTGTGGTCCTGATCGCGTTCGGCGCGGTCTGTCCCCGCGCTTTAAAATATCCTTACATCGCCTGGATGATGATGGCGTTCGCGCTCGGGTTCGTCATGTCGCAGGTGATCCTCACCTTATTTTTTTTCCTGCTCGTCACGCCGATCGGCCTGGTCGCCCGTTTGTTCGGAAAAGACTTCCTCAATCGAAAACGCGCCCTGCAAGCAACGACCTATTGGAATCCAAGCGAAGTGAAGATGAAGACGCCCGGCAGTTACGAGAAGCAGTTTTGATCACGAAAAACGCCGCGGCCACACGACAGGGAAACGCCTTTACTTAGAAGCGTCTGGTTTGCACTGTAACGCGGTCGATGAACAAATGGGCGATC
>JBEEHZ010000183.1:0-3255 GCA_041167705.1 Verrucomicrobiota bacterium
TCGCGACCTGCAAATATTTGCCGAGCGCATTTTCTGATTCATCAAACTTTTGCTGTTTGGCCGCGGCGTCGCCCAGATAAAACCAAAAATCCGGTTTGACCGGGGGATTGTCGATTTTGCCCAGCACGCCAAGATATTTCTCGGCCGCGGCGTAATTTTTCTCGTTGTAATATTCAATGCCCATCCATTCGAGGATTTCGGCCGGGATCGTTCCGGCGGCGTTCGCTGCGAGAAAACCGTCGACCTCACGTGTGACTGCCGCGCGATCGTGCAAACCGAAGTAGGACGAAATAATGCGCACGGTCGCCGGGACGTAGTAGTGATCTTTATCGAGTTGACGGGCCGTGTTCAGCGCACCAAGCGCAGTTTTGTAATCTTTCATCTCAAACGCGGACTTGCCGATGTAATATTGAGCCATCGAGGCTGCCGGGCTCTTCGGAAATTCCTTTAGCAACTGACGAAACGTGTCGCTCATCCCCTTTGGGTTTTGTTGCTGCCCAAGAATGAGCGCTTTGCGTTGCAATGCCTCTTCGCGGTCGCGCGCTGCGGGGTATTTGGTCAGAATTGCGTTCCAATCGGAAAGAGCGGCGTCGTAGTTTTTGTCGCTCTCGTACGTTTCGGCGCGACGGGCAAAGGCCCCGGGCGCGAGCGGACTGTCAGGAAACGCTTGGATGAAAAATCCAAATGCCTCGATGGTGCCGGCCACATCTTTCATTTGCAGATAACAGGAGCCGAGTTGATACGCGGCCTCGGCGCGAAGTTTCGGTGCGAGCCGCGAAGCGCGCAGTTCGGAAAAAATCGGGGCTGCGCGCGGATAATTTTGCTGTTTGTAAAGCGCCTCTGCTTTGAAAAACTTTGCCTGGTCGGCGCGTTCGGCCGGAGGATTAGTAGCCAGATATTGGTCGACCTCGGGCGGGAGCGTCGAGGGATCAGAGTTATAAATATTAAGCAGCCGCTCGAACGCGGCCTCTTTGGCTTCTTCGCGGCTTGGATATTTGTCGATAATTTCGCGGTAGAGCGCTTCGGCTTCCTTGGCGTGACCGACCTGGCGCTGACTGTTCGCCGCGAGCAACATTACTTCCGCGCGCATTTCTTCCGGAAGTTGTTGCTGCGTTTTCTTGTAATCGCTCAAGAGCTGCGCGAATTGGCCGGTCTGAAATTGCAGCCGCAAAATGCCGATCTGTGCCAGTGAACGCCAGCGGCCGGCTTCGGGTAACGAGCGGCCCTTTTGCAATAGCGCCATCGCCTTGTCAGACATCCCTTTGTCGATCTTCCCCTTGTCAGATTGAAGGAGATCCAACGCGATCAGACCGGCGCGGACAGTTGCTTCCGCTTTCAACGCCGGTTTTTGCGTTTCATTGGAAAGCGCCTCGTATTGTTTCAACGCGTCTGCTTTTCGTCCGCGCGCGAGCGCGATGCGGGCCGCAGTCTCGCGCGCGTCTTCGCGATACGGATTCGGATTTTTCGCTTCCGCGACCTGCTGATAAATGTCGCAAGCTTCGTCTTTATGATCGAGCGCTTCGAGACAGCGCGCTTCGAAATAATGGGCGGAAAGCGCGACTGCAGCGTCCTTTGATTTAGTGACGGAGCGATGAAAGAGCGGAAGCGCGGTCGCATAATCCTTTTGAGTGAACGCCATTTCCGCCAAGGCGTAGGCGGCAGGGCCGGCAAACTCGCTTTCGCCGTAATCGTTTAGCACTTTTTGAAAGTTCGTCCGCGCCGTCGACGATTTGTTGAGATTGCGATAACACTCGCCTAACGAGAAATAGGCGTTGGGACGACCGGATGCGCCCGGATAATCGTCCAGGTATTTTTGATATTCCGGAATGGCCAGATCGTAGAGTTTCCGCGTGAACAGTGCGTTGGCGTACTCGAGCTGGCGCTTTTCGGGCTGTTCCGTCTCCGCCGCCGGCGGCGGTTCCGGGGTTTCCTCAGCCGGCAATGCGCGCGTCACCGGCGGCGGCCGTGGCACACCGGGAGGCGGTTGAGAAAAAGTCAGATCGACCAGCCAAAACAGCATCGCCAGTCCGAGAAGACCGGCCGCGCTGCGCGCACTTTTCATTTTGCGGTCGCAAAGGCGACGTTCGTTATTCCTGCTTCGGTGCAAATGTTAAGGACACCGATGATATTTTTATAAGCGCCCGCTTCATCGCCGCGAATGATCACTGCCTGTTCGGAATTGAGTTGGACAAGGCTCTTGAGCAGCTCGGTCAGCTCCGCGCCCGTAAGTGTTCGCCGATTTACGACGACGTTGCCGTCCGCTCGTACGTTGACGACCACGTCGCCGATCGGGGCACTCTTTTCTTTCGCGGACGACGCTTTCGGCACTTTCACATCGAGCTCGTTTTCGTTTCGTGCCGCGTTCCAGGTCAGGAGAAAGAAAATCAGGAGGAGCAACAACACGTCTACGAGTGGCGCGAGTTGAATGCCGGGATGATGCAGCGGCGCGTGCCTACGCAGGTTCATGAAAGAAAGATGTCGATCTTGCGACGAAAAGTTCGGCTATAGTTCGTCTTCAATCATGACCGGGGTGCGCTCAGTAGTGCGTTTGTCGTACCCCAGTGAGAGCAAAGCGAGAACGTGAGTGGAGGCGGATTCCAACTCGGATATAAGTTTTTGCGCTTTGCCGCGAAAGAATGCGTAAGCCATCATCGCTGGAATTCCAATCGCGAGTCCGGCGCAAGTATTGACCAATGCTTCGCTGATTCCTTTTGACAATAAAACGTAGCGGGCTGTGCCCAGGTCCGCGCCGAGCGCGCCGAACGAGCGAATGATCCCAAGAACGGTGCCCAGCAATCCGAGTAGTGGAGCGATCATTCCGATGTCGGCCAGATAAGTTACGCGGTTGTTCAAGCTGGCGGCTACGCGCGTTCCCTCCGTCTCCGCGATCTCACGCACCTGCTGGAGATCGGCGTTCGGGTTTTTAGTGATAAAATCGAGCATTTTTTGCACGACGCGGGCAATCGCCTCGCCGTGGCGGTTCGAAACCGCAAGCAGCCCAAGATAATCGCGTTTTCGCAACAGCGCGTCGGCCGTGGCCATGTAACCACTCGACACAATCGCTCCGCGGCGAATTGTCATTAAGTAAACAATGACGAGCATGACAAAGAAGACCGAGAGCGCGAAAAGCACGATCATCACCGGTCCGGCGCCCATAAGCGTTTCCAGGATCGTTTTAGAATGAATATCGGGGACTAATGTTGGTGTTGCGGCGGCAGCAGGTGCCGTCGCCGCTGGTGGCGCAGCGCTTGTCGT
>JBEEHZ010000184.1:0-4601 GCA_041167705.1 Verrucomicrobiota bacterium
CGCCATCGCGATCGCTTGCCGCGGCGTGAGAACTTTGGTCGAGACGACAGTGGCAATGGCATTAGCTGCGTCGTGAAAACCGTTGCTGTATTCGAAAATGACAGCCGCGAGAACGACGACGAGAAAAAGCAACATGTCGATCTTGCGCGGCGGGCGCGGCGGTTAGGTGTTCTTCAAGACAATCTGCAGGACGACATTGCCCGCGTCGCGGCAGCGGTCGATCACTTTTTCGAGTAATTCGTAGAGATCGCGCAAGAAGATGATGTGTTTGGGATCGTAATTGCCCTGGTAAAGATCGCGCAAAAGTTCGAGTTCTAGTTCGTCAGCCTCACCTTCGATGGTTTGCAACTTCGCGTTCATCTCGCGCGCAGTCCGAACGTTCATTCCTTTGCGTAATTGCTTCACCATTGAGAGCACCGCCTCGGCCGCTTGATCGAGCAACTGGACCTGCTTCGCGAAACTCGGTATCGGCAAGTCTTGCGGCGAAATCACCATTCGTTCGCCGATTTTCTCGACCGTCTTCGGTATTTTGTAGAGCGACGCCGCGAGTGCCTGAATGTCTTCGCGCTCGAACGGAGTGATGAATGTCTTGGTCAGCTCTTCGGTGAGTTCCTGAGTGATGCGTTTATCTTCGCGCCTGCTCTGGGCAAACGCCTCCAGATCGCGGAATGAATCCTTGTTGTCGATCCTGGCCAGAAGATCGACCAAATGATGGACGCTGCTGTCGGCTTGTTTCGCGCTGGCTTCCAGCAGGTCGTAAAACTTTTCGTCGTGCCCGAGAAATCTGCCGATTGAAATCATAGACGTCGTGTCATCAAAGCAGCGTGCCACGAAGGATGAACAGCGCCACGTTAAAATAAATAACTAATCCCGTTACATCGACCAGCGTAGCTACGAATGGCGCGGATGAGGTTGCTGGATCGAGTCCAAGTCGACGCAGCAGGAATGGAAGCATCGCTCCGCTGATGGTGCCCCACAAGACGACTCCGACAAGCGCAGAGCCGACAGTCACGGCAACAAGCCAATGATACTTACCGTAATCAAAGATGTGCAGATATTGCCAGAGCGAGATTCGGAAAACGCCGATCGTTCCAAGAATCAGGCCGAGTGAAAGTCCCGCGAGAAGTTCCTTGCGCACTACGCGAAACCAATCGCGCAAACGCAATTCGCCCAGAGCCATCGCCCGGATCACGAGCGTGGTCGCTTGCGATCCGGAATTGCCGCCGCTGGAAATGATCAACGGCAAAAACATCGCGAGGATCGCGGCCTTCTCGATCTCGCCGTTGTAACCCTGCATCGCGGTGGCGGTCAGCATTTCTCCGAGAAAAAGAATGATCAGCCAGGTCGCACGTTTCTTTACCATCCGCAGTAGCGGGATGGTTGTGTAAGGCTCATCCAGCGCTTCCATACCGCCGATCTTTTGGATATCTTCGGTCGCTTCTTCTTCAGCGACGTCGAGCATGTCGTCGATGGTCACGATCCCGACGAGAACATTGTTTGAATCGACCACCGGCAGAGCGGTGCGATCGTATTTCCGGAAAACGTTGAGCGCTTCCTCCTGCGAATCGTTTACTTTGAGCGCCACGAACGTCTGATCTCTGATCTCGCTAACTTTTGCATCGAGCGGTTTGAGCAGAAACTCGCGGATCCGCAAATCGTCGATCAGCTTCCCACGCTCATCGACAACGTAGATGATGTTGAGAGTTTCGCTGTCATGTCCGAACTCGCGAACGTGATCGAGAACTTCTTTCACGGTCCAATCTTCATACACGGCGATGAAATCCGGCGTCATCAAACGGCCGACACTGCCTTCGGGATAACCGAGCAATGATTGCGCGATCTGCCGTTCTTCCGGCGTCAGCAATTTGATCAGCTGCCGCGCGGCCGCGCTCGGCAGTTCTTCGAGGAGCGCGGTCCGGTCGTCCGGCGACATCTCGTTCAAAATTCCGACCACTTGCTCGTGGGCCATGCCGCGCAGTAATTTTTGCTGCGCTTCAACGTCGAGATATTCAAACACGTCCGCCGCCAGCGCTGACGGCAGAACGCGGAAGACGATGACCTGATCGTCTTCGTCCATGTCGAGGATCACTTCCGCGACGTCGGCCGGCGGCCACTCGCGAAACATCTCGCGCAACGCGGCGAAATTGCGCGCGTCGATCAGGCCTTTGATTTCGGGTACGAGAATTTTTCCTACCATGAGAACCTCCGTTCCCGCCGCCGCCGGAGTTTTAACATTGCGGCTGGCCAAGAGCAATCGTTCCGCGCTTGGAATTTGAGCGAAACGATTCCAAAGTGTTGGTGATGCCAGCCGTTGCCACCCATTCACTGATTCAGCGTGAAACCGACGCCGATCGCGTGTGCCTGCTCACGTTCGATCGGCCCGAATCAGGGGCCAATATTTTCGACGCCGCGACGATGAGCGAGTTGAGCGAGCATGTCGATGCGATCGAGCGTGAGGAATCGTTGCGCGGCTTGATCATTACCTCCGCGAAGAAATCGATCTTCATTGCGGGGGCCGATTTGAAAACGCTTTTGAAACAAGCGCAAACCGGCGAGCTGCGCGATTTCATTGCCGAAGGACAGCGTGTTTTCAATCGGATCGCGGCCCTGAAAATTCCGAGCGTGGCCGCAATTCACGGCGCTTGCGCCGGTGGTGGCTACGAAATCACGCTCGCGTGCGACTGGCGGGTTGCATCGGACGATCCGGCGACGCGAATCGGTTTGCCGGAGACAACGCTCGGTTTGATTCCGGCGTGGGGAGGAAGCACGCGATTGCCGCGCTTGATTGGGGAAGACACCGCCGCGGAAGTAATTCTGAAAGGCAAACTTTATTCCGCGAGCGAGGCATTAAAGATGGGTTTGGTCGATGAAGTGGCGTCACGGGAGCAATTACTCGACGCGGCGCGACGTCTGATCGACAAAGGAAAACGACCGTCTTCAAAAATTTCGTCGTCAAAAGGAAAAACTTCCGTTCCCTCCGATTCGAAATCCGCCCGAGCCCGAGCGCTCGGCGTGATCACGACTGGCGGCTCCAATCCGATTGACGAATCTCTCAAGTTGGAACTCGATGCGATTGTCGATCTTGGCAAAACCGAATCGACCCAGAATTTGATCCGTAATTTTTTCCTGGCCGAGAAATACAAAAAAGGAACTTCGAAGACGCAGTTTGAGAAAGTTCAGCACGCGGCGGTGATCGGCGCCGGTGTGATGGGCTCCGGCATCGCGCAATGGTTGAGTGCCCGCGGCGTTACCGTGATTTTGCGGGACGTGAATCGAGAACTGCTCGATCGTGGTCTGGCCAGCATCGAAAAAACTTACGCCGACGCGGTGAAGCGCGGCCTGATGACGGAGGAAAAAGCGAAGCAAGGCCGCTCCCGTATTGTTGCGTCGACCGCGCCGATGGAGTTGCGCGATGTCCAGTTCGTAATCGAAGCCGCTTCGGAAAAGATCGACATCAAAAAGGAAATTTTCCGAGAGCTGTCAATGCAGGCGGGGCCGAGAACGATTATCGCGACGAACACGTCCGCGCTTCCCGTCAGCGAGTTGGCGCGTTGCACTGTTTCGCCGGACCGCGTGATCGGTTTGCATTTTTTTAATCCGGTGAGCCGGATGAAGCTGGTGGAAGTGGTCGTTGCCAGGGAAACTTCGGACAATACCAAAGAGCATGCGCTCGCGTTCGTCCGGCAAGTTGGAAAATTGCCGGTGGTGGTTCGCGACAGTCCGGGGTTTTTGGTCAATCGCGTTTTGTTTCCGTATTTGCTCGACGCGGCTGAGCTCTTTGAAGCCGGGGTCGAAGCGGAGAAGATCGACAACGCCATGGTGGAATGGGGTATGCCGATGGGACCGTTGCGTTTGATCGACGAAATCGGGATCGACGTCACGGTCGATATCGCGGCCACGCTTGAGAAAGCGTATGGACGTCGCGATTGCGCGCCGGCGATTTTGAAATCGATGCGCGAATCCAAATTGCTCGGTCGCAAGAGCGGCGGCGGTTTTTACAAATACGAGGGCAGAGAGCAATCGCCTAACGAGTCGCTCGCACAATGGCGGCGCGGCGGGTCGGACAAGAGCGATGTCGATCTTGCAAATCGGATGATGTTTTTGATGATCAACGAAGCTGCCCGTTGCATTGAGGAAAAAGTGGTCGAATCACCCGAGGACGCGGATTATGGAATGATTCTCGGAACCGGATTTGCGCCGCATCGCGGCGGGCCGTTGCGTTTCGCGGAGGAGTTTGGTTTGAAGAAGGTTGACGAAGCGATGGGTCGGTTGGCGCAAAGCGACGACAAATTCGAACCCTGCGACATTCTGAAGAAGCACGCCCGCGACGGAACAAAATTCTACGAGTCATGAAATCGTCATTGGAGGCGCCGGACAAACAAATCAGCGAGGAAACGAGCGCGAAGCCGGAAAAGCAGGCGTCGTCGGTGATCGACACTTCGAAAATGTCGAAGGGCAAGCGCGAAGCGCTCGAGCTGGCCGAAGCTTCGCGCGATCCGCTGGATGAGCGCGGGAGTTTCGCGAGTAACCTCTTCATCGGCCGCTACGATTTTAGTCGGATTTATCCGTGGCCTGAGCAAAGCGCGGAAGATCGCGGGGCC
>JBEEHZ010000185.1:0-4495 GCA_041167705.1 Verrucomicrobiota bacterium
CAAGCGTGAGTATTCCCAGTTCCTCATCATCGATGACGACCCTGGTATTGCGAAGTTCCTAGTAACGTATCTCCGTCAGCGAGGGCACACCTGCCAGGCTCTGACCGATGGTTTCCAGACCGCCGCCTGGCTCTCTGAGAACGACTGCGAGGTGGCCAGTGTCGATCTTAAGATGCCGAAAGTGGATGGAATTTCCCTCATCACCTTTATGCGAGAAATCAATCCGGCGCTTCCGATCGTTGTTTTCACCGGCGTAGGATACGACGAAGAGCAAATGCATGCCGCTCTCCATGCGGGCGCGAACGGATACGTCAGCAAGAATCTGCCTATTGAACAACTTTACTGCGTGCTCGCGCGAATTCTTGCCACTTGTCAGCAGCGCAAACGCAACGTGGCCGTCAACGACCAGCAGCCAGCCTTGGCCGGCGCCGCTTGATCAGCGCTTTTCGATTGCGTCCAAAAGTTTGCGCAATCCTTCGGGCGAAATGCATGACGCCCCAGAAGCATTGACCGTTTCCATCTCGAGAGAGTCCGACGTTGCGACCGTTACGTCGAACTGCGTCGCATATTTGCTCGCCAGCCGCTCAATAATCGCATCCGCTGTTTGACCGCGGCGCGCATAGAAAACTTGCACGTCGTGCGGGTCGGACTGCTCCGTAACACGGTCGCCGCGGCCGTCGAAAACGACAACGACATGCACTCCCGTCCAGTCTTGATAATGCCGCAGCTCTTTGATGAGTGTATCGCGCGCAAGGGCCCCCCGTCTGGCCTGCAGTTGACGCAACCTGGGCCACGCGAAGATGATGCTGTGACCATCGACAATGAGGTATTGCGCAGGCACTCGACAGTGTAGATCTCGCGCGCCTTGGAAGCGAGATGTCGACCTATTCCGCCGCCGTCGGCTCTTTTTTGCTTCGCGTTTTTGCCGATTCGCGCCGTTTGGAGCGCGACGTCTTTTTCTTGCGTTTCAGATACGCTTTTCGGCGTTTACGTTTCGATCGAACTCGGTGCTGCTGACCCACGCTCTTGTTATACGAGGGAAGGGCGCCGTGCGCAAGCCAGGTGACGCCTGAACATAATAAATCCAGGATTGCATTTTGCCCCTCGCTCCAATTAAACAATTTGCTGTGCTAGCGCTGTCCGAGAACTTCGCCGCGACTCCAAAAACACTGATTGGCATATCCGCTTTGCTTCTTTTCGCGGCTGGGATTTTCGGTGCGCTCAACGTCGTGAAAGTCAAGACGCTGCATTCCGCCGTAGCCGACGCTGTGGCGGCACGTGATAGCGCCGAGCACGATCGTGCGAAGCAGTTAAAGGAACTCAAAGCGCGCGACTCGGCGATTGCGGCAGAACAGGCGAAACTCGGTGAGCGCGAAGGAAAAACGGGAACTGCCGAAAGCCAGCTTAAACAAATTCTGAACGAGAAGACTCAACTGGAAGCCACGCTCCAAGATAAGGAAGCCGAGATCCTGACACTACAAAAGCAAATCGAAGAAAAGCAACCGGCCTCGGTCAATCCCGGTGCACCATCAACCGTCGAATTACAGGCCCAGCTCGATGATGCCCGCCAACAGCTCGACGGCGCGGAGCGCGAGAAAAGTCTACTTTCCGAAAAATTGCAATCTGTAAAAGAGCGCTCCTCGCAGCTCGAAGATGAAAAAAAGCGGCGTGCTGTCGCGCGGGGGAAAGTCGGTGTGCGCGGCACCGTCCTCGCGGTTAATCAGGCTTACAATTTCGTCGTGCTTAATCTCGGCGGTCGCAACGGCGTGGAGGCGCACTCCGAGATGCTGGTCGTGCGAGACGGCACCTTTATCGGAAAAATTCATATTTCTTCAGTTGAACCGGCGACCGCTATCGGCGATATCATTACCAGCACTTTGGCGCGAGGCGTTCAGGTGCAACCGGGAGACATTGTCATTTATGCTGGCACAAATTCGTAAACAGGAGAGAAACGTCGCGGCAGTCTTGTTGCTGGCCGCGGCGAGTATGCTGGTTTCGTGTGCGACCCAAAAAGATCACGTCACGTTGGTCAACGATCCTGATGGAAAACCGGAATCCGCAATGCCTTGGAACAAGCAGGAAAAATGGGAAACCGGCGGTCAATTCGCAAACTTCAGCGATCACCGCTGAAGTTCTCAAGGTCGACATCGGTTTCTTGCTAGCGCTGGCTAGATCCAAAATCCCGCTGGAATAACGGCGTTCTTGGGAACGACCACGACGCCGTCGCGAATAAAATAATTCTCGGCGTCCAGATTTAGTGGCTTTCCTTCCGGCGTGATTACAACGCCATCCGCGATGCGTGCGTTCTTGTCGATAATCGCGCGATCGACCACACAATTACGCCCCACCCCGATTGGCGGCATGCCTTCCGCTCCCGGCCGATCCTGCTCAAAATAATCGGCGCCCATAACGACACTGTCACGAATGGTAGCTCCGCTCTGAATGATACTGCGAATCCCGATGACGCTCCGCTCGATATGGGCATCGGAAATAATGCAGCCGTCGGAAATGATCGCCTGCCGCAGCGTCGCGCCGTTAACTTTGCTCCCCGGCAAAAATCTCGGATGCGTATAAATCGGCGCCTCGGTATCAAAGAAACTGTACTCCGGGACGAGATCGGTCAGGTCGAGGTTCGCTTCGTAAAACGCGCGCACCGTTCCGATATCTTCCCAGTAACCTTGAAAAATAAACGAGTTCACCTGTCGATCTTTGATTGAGTGCGGAATGATGTGCTTGCCGAAATCGAACAGGTCGTTATCGAGACATTCCACAAGAACATCGCGATTGAAGAGATAAATTCCCATCGAAGCCTGGAACAATTCGTCCTCCGCTTTAGAACCAACCTCAAGCAGCAGCTCGCGACTCATCTTCAATTCCTGAAGGATTGAGTCGTCCTTCGGTTTTTCGACAAAGCGCACGATTCGGCGATCGACTCCGCTTTGCATAATCCCGAACTCGGCGACCAGATTCCGATGGACCGGTTTGGTCGCTAGAGTGATGTCAGCGCCGGTTTGAATGTGCTGATGCAACAACGTGCGAAAATCCATCCGGTAAAGCTGATCGCCGCTGAGAATGAGATAGTAATCGAATGAGTGTTCGAGGAAGTAGCGCATGTTCTGGCGCACGGCATCGGCGGTGCCCTGATACCATTGAGAACCTTCCGGAGTTTGTTGTGCCGCCAGGATGTCGATGAAGCTGCGCGAGAAATTGTCGAACTTGTAGCTGGCCTGAATATGTCGATGTAACGACATACTGTTGAACTGAGTCAGCACGTAAATCGAGCGCAGACCCGAATTCAGACAATTGCTGATCGGAATATCAACGATCCGATATTTTCC
The DNA here is from genome assembly GCA_041167705.1 of Verrucomicrobiota bacterium. GTDB lineage: Bacteria > Verrucomicrobiota > Verrucomicrobiia > Chthoniobacterales > UBA10450 > AV40. The sequence goes on from JBEEHZ010000185.1 coordinate 3,339, forward strand.
GCCGAGCGGAACGGCCGGCTTGGCGCGGTCTTTCGTTAACGGGAACAAGCGCGTGCCCGCGCCGCCGCCCATGATGACGGCGAGTGTGCGCTGAGTTGTGCCCGGTGGCAGCGCGGGTGTCGACATCCGCAAAACTGAATCGCGAGCGGCGGGATTTTGGGTCTGCACACCTTCAATAACTCAGTGCTTGCGGGTCGCGGCAACCTTTTTGCTGGATCTACCCCGGTTGCATGGGCCTGTCGCCAGTGGCAACCTTCACTTCCCAATATGTGTGGAATCATCGGTTACGTCGGACGCTCGCAGGCTGCGCCCATTTTGCTCGATGGGCTTCGTCGCCTCGAGTATCGAGGCTACGACTCGGCCGGCGTCGCCATCGTCAATGGCGATCACGTCGAGACCCGCAAATGCGCCGGTCGCATCGCTTCGCTGGCCAAACTCGTTTCCCAAAAACCGGCCGCCGGATCCTACGGAATCAGTCACACTCGTTGGGCGACGCACGGAAAAGTCAACGATGAGAACTCCCATCCGCACTTCGACGCCACTGGCAAAATCGCTCTCGTCCACAACGGCGTAATTGAAAATTATCAGGCGCTCAAAGAGCAACTCATCCAAAACGGCGACACGAATTTTCGCTCCGACACCGACACCGAAGTTCTGGCGCACCTGATCGGGAGCATTTATCGCCAACTCGGAGGAAACGATTCCAAGGCGCGCCTGGTCAACGCCACGAGGGCGGCGCTCAAGCAGGTCATCGGAACGTATGGCATCGCTATCGTTCATAGCGATATCCCAGACTTCGTTGTTGGCGCGCGGCGGGGGAGTCCGCTCGTTTTCGGAATCGGCAAAGACGAAAACTTTCTCGCCAGCGACGTGAGCGCGATTGTCGCTCATACCCGCGACGTCGTTTACCTGAATGATTTCGATCTGGTTGCATTCGACGGCGAGAATTTCGACATCAGCTCGGTCGATGGAGAAACCGGCCAGCACGAAGTCAGCAAAGTCGAGTTCAGCGCCGAAGACATTAAGAAGGGCGATTACGCGCACTACATGCTCAAGGAAATCTGCGAGCAGCCTGACTCGGTGCGGGACGCAATGCGCGGCCGCCTCGCCGATGAAGAATACACCGCCAAGCTCGGCGGATTGGATATGAATCCGGC
>JBEEHZ010000186.1:0-4898 GCA_041167705.1 Verrucomicrobiota bacterium
AAATTCGCGTTGGAATCACCGATCATGCGCAATCGGAATTGACCGACGTTGTTTACGTTGAGCTGCCGAAAATGGACCGGCAAGCGAACGCGAAGGAAGCGATCGCGGTCGTCGAATCAGTCAAAGCCGCGAGCGACATCTACGCGCCGGTGAAAGGGACAGTGGTCGAGGTAAACAAAGCGCTCGAAGCCGATCCGGGTTTGATCAACCGCGAACCGTTCGGCCAGGGCTGGATTTTCGTCCTCAAGATCGACGACGCCGAGGATCTCAAAAATCTGAAAGACACCGCCGCTTACAAAAAACAGATCGGCGGCTAAATCAGTCTTTGCCAAAGAGCAGTTCGTCGACGCCGCGGAGGACTTCTTCGACGCGAATGGGTGCGGCGAAGAAGCTGTAGCCGCTCAGAATTCCGCCGGAAACCATCTGGCTTTCGGGACGAAGACTGGTCAGCGAGAGAATCGGCGTGTCTTTGAGCGCAGCGTCGGTGCTGATCTCGCGTTCGATGTTGCGGCGGTCCTGGCCGGCGGTATCGACGAGGATGAGATCGGGCTGGAACCAACGCGCGGCGTTGAGCGCCAGCTTATCGTCGTGCTCTTCGCGAATGAGATATTTCCCGGCGCGTTCCAGGGCCCGCCGAATGAGACGAGTGACGCCGGGTTCGTGATCGATTAAGAGGATTTTTTTCGGAAACTTCATGGTTATTAATGGGTTGTTTCCGAGAGAATCAGCATCGCCTATGCCATCAGTCGCGCCGAAGGCTAGCAGCACTTCATTCCAAATGAGCAAATCAGGTAGCAACATCGATAATCCTCCCTTTCATCTTATCGCCGCTGTGCTTAATTTTGCGCTTGCCGATGAGCAGTAAGAGCAAGCCCCCCGGCGCGGAGCCGAATTTTGAGAAAGCGATGGATCGACTAGAGGCGATTGTCGAACAAATGGAGACCGGCAAACTGCCGCTGGAGGATTTGATCGTGCGCTACGAAGAAGGGATGAACCTGGTGAAGGTTTGCCAGGAACGATTGACCAATGCCGAACAAAAGATCGAGATCATCGCCCGGAACAACGCCGGCAAGCCGGTAGTTAAGAATTTTGAACCCGCCGCGGAATCGGCGAACGATGATAAGGCGGACGCAAAGGAATTAAAAAATGACGAAGTCAGACTCTTCTGAAACAACAGCAACAACCGCTGCGCCACAGCGCCTGCTGGATGGGATCCATTCGCCGGCCGACATCAAGGCGTTGCGGGAACAAGACCTGCCGCAGCTCGCGCAGGAAGTGCGTGACGAGTTGATCCGTGTTTTGTCGCAAACCGGCGGCCATCTCGGGCCAAATCTCGGCGTCGTGGAACTGACGATCGCACTCCACCGCGTCTTCAACACGCCGCGCGATCGGTTCGTGATGGACGTGAGCCATCAAGGTTACGTCCACAAGCTGTTCACCGGCCGGCTCGATCGATTCGCGACCATGCGACAGTTCGGGGGATTAAACGGTTTTCTTTTGCGGACTGAGAGCGAGCACGATTGCTATGGCGCTGGTCACGCCGGCACGGCACTTTCTGCTGCGCTCGGGATGGCGGTGGGACGCGATCTCCGCGGCAGCGACGAAAACATTATCGCGATCGCAGGTGACGCGGCGTTCACGTGCGGCATCAGTTACGAAGCGCTCAATAATGTCCGCGTGCAGACGAAACGCTTTATTGTTGTCCTGAACGACAACGAATGGTCGATTGCCAAAAACGTCGGTGCGATTGCAAATTACTTTAACCGCATCGTGACGAGCGAGACCTACGCGCATTTGCACGACAAAGCGCGCGATTTCGTTGAATGGATTCTCGGAAAAACGGGGGTGCAATTCGCGCACAAGGTCGAGGAAAGCGTCAAGGGTTTGATTGTCCCGAGCGTAATTTTCGAAGAATTAGGACTGCGCTACTACGGACCGATCGATGGGCACGACATTCCGCTACTGATTCGGACGTTCGAATTTTTGAAAACACAGGACGAGCCGGTGCTCCTGCATATTTTGACCAAAAAAGGCAAAGGTTACGAACCAGCGATTAAACAACCGGATAAATTTCACGGACTCGGCAAATACAAGATCGACAGCGGCGAGACTGCGCCGACTCCGACGCCGACTTATTCGGAGATCCTTGGCAAAACATTAGCCAAGTTTGCAGACAACAATCAAAAAGTGGTCGCGATCACCGCGGCGATGCCAAGCGGCACCGGTTTATCGCATTTCGCAAAAGCGCATCCGACGCGCTATTTCGACGTCGGGATTGCGGAAGAACACGCCGCGCTTTTCGCATGCGGCATCGCGACGCAGGGGCTGGCGCCTTTTCTCACGATCTATTCCACATTTTTCCAGCGCGCTTACGACATGGCCATTCACGACATGGCCATTCAAAAACTCAACGTCCGGCTTTGCTTGGACCGCGCCGGGCTGAGCGGCGACGACGGCCCAACGCACCACGGTTTGTTCGACATCGGTTATCTGCGGCACATTCCAAATTGGGTGCACATGCAGCCGAGAAACGAAGACGAGTTCGCCGACATGCTTTGGACGATGGCGAATTATAATTCGGGTCCGATCGCCGTGCGGTATCCCCGCGGTTCGGGCACCGGTGCCCAAATCAAACCGGAACCGAAGCTTCTCGAGATCGGTAAGGCCGAAGTGGTGAAGCACGGCCGCGACGTGGCAATCTTCGGACTCGGCAACATGTTTGAAGTTGCGGAAGAAGCAGCCAAGAAACTGGAAGAAAAAGGAATTTCAGTCGCGCTGATCAATCCGCGCTGGATCAAGCCGATGGACACCGGCACGCTCGAATTCTTCGCGCGGAGCGTGGAAGTGGTCGCCACTATCGAAGATCATGTTTTGCACAACGGCTTCGGCTGCGCGGTCATGGAGCATTTGCATTCGCAGCAGATCAATACTCCCGTTGCACGAGTTGGTTGGCCGGATGAATTCATCGAACACGGCGCGGTTCCGCTTCTGCGGAAGAAGCACGGAATTACCGCCGATGCCCTGGTCGAGAAGGTTCTGCCGTTGCTGAAAAAGAAGCCGGCACCAAAAACCAGCGTCGCGTAGTTGCGGCGCAGATCGACACATCGATTGTCGATCTTGTGAATGTCGATCTCTAAGCCATGAGCGCGATTGAGGCTCGCGATTTAACCAAGATTTACCGGACGTATCGGAAGGAAAGGGGCCTCTGGGGTGCGATTAAAGGACTCGGTCGGCGGCATTACGACGAAACGCGCGCGGCCGACGCTGTTACATTTCAAATCGAGGAAGGCGAGTTCGTTGGATTTCTTGGACCGAACGGCGCAGGCAAAACGACCGTACTGAAAATGCTCTCCGGTCTTCTCAATCCAACCGGCGGCGACGCGCGAGTGCTCGGATTCGTTCCGTGGGAACGGCGCAATGAAATGAAGCGCCAGTTCAGTCTACTGATGGGTCAAAAGAACGCGCTTTGGTGGGACCTCCCGGCGCAAGAGTCGCTCGAACTTAACCGCGCTATTTATGGGATCGATCGCGATCGTTTCAACAAAGTCGTGGGCGGTTTGGCCGAGCTTCTCGAAGTAACGGACAAGATGAACGTAATGGTGCGTGAGCTCTCGCTCGGCGAGCGGATGAAGATGGAGCTTATCTCCGCGCTCATTCATGAGCCGCGCGTCTTATTCCTGGACGAACCGACCATCGGTCTGGATGTCGTCAGCCAAAAACGAGTCCGCGAATTTCTGCGGATTTACAATGAGGAGCACCGCATAGTGACACTGCTCACCAGCCATTACATGCAGGATATCCAGGAACTTTGTCATCGCGTCCTGGTCATCGATCACGGCAAGATTTTCTTCGACGGGCCGCTCGAGGAGATCATCGATCGTTTCTCCGGTCACAAAATCCTTAGCCTGACTTTCGATCAACAAGTGACGCGCGATTTTTCCCGGTTTGGCGAAGTGATCGAGCAAACGCCGATGTCGGTTCAACTCAAAGTGCCGCGCGCGAAAGTTACGGAGACATGTCGCGAAGTCCTTCAATCATGCGACGTAAGCGACATCAATGTCCAGGAAGTGCCGGTTGAAGAAGTGATTCGCCAACTTTTTGGGGAACGTCGCGTTCAGCATTCGGCGGCTACGGCGCAGTCGGCTGCAGCGAGCGCAGGTAAAAATTAGGTTCGGGTTAACGCGCGTTTGAGCTCGTGCGAATAAGCCGGGTTCAATTCGAAAGCTGTCACGGGCATCTCCGCCAGCTGGACCTGTTCAGTGTAAGGAATACTCTCGACAAATCCGGCGGACATCAGGCTGTTGAGGGTGTCGGTAACATCTTCCGATTCCATCCGGACGTAATCCTGAATCTCGGCGCCGAGCATCGATTCAGTGAAGCCGATCGCCCGCACAACGGACGCCTCGCGGCCGGTAAGTTTGACGTTACGCATACGCGAAAAAATAGCAGCTTCCATACCGGTATTTCCGCCAGTAAGTGAGGTTTATGCGTTCTCGCGATCGAGCGTCAGCAGGACGCTCTTTTCCATCCCGTTTGCGAAGTTTGGATAGCGCGGTGTCCAGGCCATCGCTCGCAGCTTCGCGTTGCTGACGCGTTTGTTGCTTTCGCCGCGCTTCCGTTTTGATGCTGATCTTCCAGCTGCCGGAAGCGGCCGATTTAACTTCGTCGCCAGCCAGCGATAACATTCGCTCAGCAAAATCGGCTCGTTGTCGACCGCATTGTAAATCTCGCCGGCCGATTCCGGGCGTTTCACCAACAATTGGATTGCGGCAGCCGCATCATCGCGATGAATCTGATTTACAAAACGATCGCTTTGCGGATCGAGAATTGCATCACCGTTCAGAAATTTCTTCAGTAATGCGGAGCGGCCTGGTCCGTAGATACCGCCGAGGCGAATC
>JBEEHZ010000187.1:0-5767 GCA_041167705.1 Verrucomicrobiota bacterium
CAGATCGAGCAAATCGTCGATTAGTCTCGCCTGTAACTGGACATTGCGCTGAATGGTTTCAATTTCGGGAGCAAACTCCGACGGCATCCGTTCAGTTTGATGTGCCAGGAAACTCGCCGCTGCTAATGCCGGCGTGAGCGGAGTGCGCAACTCGTGGCTTAAAGCAGCGAGAAAATGATCTTTCGCGCGACTCGCTTCCTCTGCAGCAAGTTTGGCTGCTTCGGTTTCGCGGGCCCGCAGCTGCGAGGTGATGTCACGAGTGACCTTCGAAAAGCCGCGAAGCTCGCCGGATTTACCGAGCAGCGCCGTCAACACGACTTCGGCATCAAAAACGGTGCCGTCTTTGCGCACGCGCACGCCTTGGTCGCGGATGTGACCCAACCGTCTTGCCTCGGCGAGATTTACCTCGGGTTTTTTCGCGGCAACATCGTCCGCCGTATAAAAACAGGCGAAATTTTTGCCGATGATCTCGCTCGCTTCATATCCCTTAATTTTCTGGGCGCCGGGATTCCATGTCGTCACCGTCCCAATCGGATCGAGCATATAAATTGCGTATTCCTCCACGCTTTCCACCAGCAAACGAAATTGCTCTTCGCTGTGGTGCAATTTTTCGTGCGGCGCGTGTTTGTCGCTAGGTCGCGAGCGCGAAGTCTTCTTTTTTGTCATCCTCAATCAGCCCCGGGGAGACTGTACCCGAATAGACATCGCGCCCCGCTGCCCGCGCGCGCGTCAAATTTTGCCGCGACCGTGGGGCCTGGTCAGATCGACGATCGGCCCGAGCGGCACAATCCGGGTGGGATTAATTTCCTCGTGCGTCATGTAGTAGTGACGCTTGATGTGATCGATGCTGACGGTCTCGGCGATCCCCGGCTGCTGATACAGGTCGAGCAGGTAACCCTGCAGATTTGGATAATCGATAATGCGTCGCAGGTTGCATTTGAAATGGCCGTGATAAACGACGTCGAATCGAATCAGTGTGCAAAACAATCGCCAATCGGCTTCGACGATTCGCTTGCCAAACAAATAGCGATTTTTCGATAACCGCTTTTCCATTTCATCGAGCGCGTCGAAAAGTTTCTGGCACGAAGCTCCGTAAGCCCGCTGGCGAGTGGCGAAACCGGCTTTGTAAACGCCGTTGTTGATGTTGTCGTAAATGAAATCCGAAAGTTTCCTATGATCGGCTTCAACATCTTTCGGGAAAAGATCGACATCTTTGTTTTTCGCGAAGTCGTTGAAGACGCTGTTGAACATGGGGCAGATGTCGTCCTCGCAATTGTTGACTATTCTTTTCGTTTCCTTGTCCCAAAGCGCCGGGACAGTGACGCGGCCGTCGAACTTTGGATCGGTGACTGCGTAAGCTTCGCTTAAGTAATGGAAGCCATTAATCGGATCGGTGGATTGAAATTTGTCCAGGTCCTTCAGCATTCCTGGGCGACTGCGTTCCGGATCGCGAAAGGCCCAGCCTTTCTCATCGCGAAACGGATCGACAACCGTCAGGCCGATCGCGTCTTCGAGGCCTTTCAGTTTTCGAACGATGATTGTCCGACTCGCCCACGGACACGCGAGGGAGACGTAAAGATGATAGCGACCAGCCGCCGCAGGATAAGATGTCGATCCATCATTTGAGATCCACTCGCGAAACGCGTCCTCCTGCCGCTGAAATTCGCCGGAGAGAGTTTGTTCGGAAGAAAGATGCGAAGCCACGATAAGAGTAGAAGGTAACAAACAGAGCTTAGGGAGAAGAGATCACAAGAACAGCCGTCCCGTTCAATTGGCCACTACGGAACTTTTCCAGTGCGGTCTCGGCTTCTTCGAGCGAAAAAGCTTCCACTTTTGTCTTTACCGGGATGCGCGGCGCGAGTTTGAGAAATTCTTTGCCATCGCGGCGCGTGAGATTGGCGACCGAAGTGATTACCCGCTCGTTCCAAAGATCGACATATGGAAACGAAGGGATATCGCTCATGTGAATCCCGCCGCAAACGACAACACCGCCTTTCCCGACCGCACGCAAGGCGGCGGGAATCAATGCTCCGACCGGCGCAAATATAATTGCGGCATCGAGTTTTTCCGGTGGCACTTCATTAGAGTCGCCGGCCCAAACCGCGCCTAACTTTTTCGCCGATTCCTGTCCCCCTTTGTCACCCGGCCGGGTAAAGGCAAAGACTTCCTTTTTTTCGTAAATCGCGATCTGCGCAATCAAGTGCGCGGCGTTGCCGAAACCGTAAATGCCAAGTCGCTGCGCGTCACCGGTTTTTCGATAAGAACGATAGCCGAGCATGCCGGCGCAAAGCAGCGGTGCAACCTCGACATCGTCGCGGCCTTCGGGCAAATGAAAACAGTAACGCGCGTTGGCGGTAGTGAATTCCGCGTAGCCGCCATTAATCGTATAACCGGTGAACTTGGCGCGATCGCAAAGATTTTCGCGCGAAGATCGACAATAAACGCACTTGCCGTCGGTCCAGCCAAGCCACGGAATGCCGACGCGATCGCCAATCGAAAATCCCTCAACGTTTTCGCCAATCTCTTCGACAAGGCCGACAATTTGGTGGCCGAGAATGAGGGGCAGCTTCGGGTTGGGCAATTCGCCATCGACAATGTGAAGATCGGTCCGACAAACCGCGCACGCATTGACGCGAACAAGAAGCTGTCCCCTGTTCAGTTTTGGTTGGGGCAAGTCGCGGAGCGCGAGTGGTTGTCCGACTTCTTCGAACACCATCGCGCGCATGGCGATGTATCTACTGCCCGTGGTTTAAAGGCAACCTCAGACGCTCTCCGAAAGCAGGTCGTTTGTTTTCTGTAACTCTACGATCGTCGCGTGCAACTCGGAGGTGCGCTCATGAATAGCTTCTTCGAGCGCGGCGCGTTGATTATCGAGGAGCAAATGAGCGCGACGGCTCTTGAGAAGATTGCGAATGCGCAAAGCGACTTCGACGTGATCGAATGGCTTGAGCAAGAAATCGGTCGCGCCCGCCTCAAGCGCGCGTCGTTTTGATTCCTCATTCGTGTCGGCAGTGAGAACGATCACCGGCAGAAAGGCTTCGTCGGTTTCGGCACGGAGCCGCTCTAAAATCGCGAATCCATCAGGCGGCGGCATCATGAGATCGAGCAGGACGAGATCGGGCTGGAAGTTCTTGCAGACCTCGATTGCGCGCTTGGAATCAACGACCGACTCAAATCGAGTGTACTCATTTTCAACCAGAATTTCTTCGAGCAGAGCAACGTTGACCGGCTCGTCATCGATGATGACGATTTTCATTTTGCCGAGTTGCGCCGAATCGTCGGCCCAGGGTGCTGATCTGCTCATACGGTTGAATCGATCGCGGCCAAATCAGGCGCCGGAGGCGAAAGTTGGTTTGCTCCGTTAGTTGCAAGAGCGGTTTGGTCCAGCACCCGGAAAAATTCCGCCACGTCGAGCGGTTTGGTCAGGTAGGCGGCGGCGCCGGCTTTCATTAATCGTTTGATCTGACGTGTGGTTGCGTCAGCGCTGACAACAACGACCGGAATATCAGAAGTCGTTTCACTGGCTTTCAGTTGGGAAAGCACTTCCCAGCCGGGCAGATCGGGAAGATGCAAATCGAGTAACACCAGATCCGGGGAATGCTGACGGGCCAAGTCAAGACCGACCTGGCCTTGCATGGCGGTCAACAGTTCGATCTCGGGTCGTTCTTCGAGAATTTGTTCGATCAGGGTCAGGTTCGAAAGATTATCTTCGATGTAGAGAAGCGTGCGTTTCTTTCCTTCTACCCGACGCTCATATTTACGATCTGTCGCTTTGGGTGGACGGGTCTGTTCCAACGGCGACGTCGTCCGGGGCAGTTCAACCCAAAAAATACTTCCGTAACTACAACTGTTTTCCACTCCGATCGCGCCACCCATCGCCTGCATTAAGCGCTGAGAAAGAGCCAGGCCGAGGCCGGTGCCTTCAACATTCGACAGTTCGGCGCCGAGGCGATCGAAAGGTGTGAACAATCGCGCCAATTTTTCTTTGGCGATCCCGGGTCCGGTGTCGGCGACACAAATCCGAAGTTTGTCGCTGCCATTTACGGCGCAGGAAACCGTCACCCTGCCTGAAACCGGGGTGTACTTGACCGCGTTGGTCAGCAAATTAAGCAAAACTTGTTTGAAACGCTGCCGATCGGCATGGACGTGAACGGTCGCGTCCAAATCGACGTCGACAATGAGTTGGATCCGACGCTCTCCAGCAAGCGGGCGCATCAGGTCGAGCGCTTCCTGGATCGAGTCCGCGACACAAACCGGCTCAAGCGAAAGCTGCATTCGACCGACCTCAATGCGACTGATGTCGAGCACTTCGTTGATTAATCCAAGCAGATGGCGGCCGGCATTGATGACATGTTGAACACGAGTGCGCTGAGTGGGAGTGGGATTTTGCCGTTCCAACAATTGACCGAATCCGAGAATGGCATTGAGAGGTGTGCGCAGTTCATGACTCATGCGGGAAAGAAATTCGCTCTTCGCCCTGTTCGCGCGGTCGGCTTCATCCTTGGCCTCCTCGAGCGCCATCTCCATCTTCGCGCGCTGCGTCACGTCGTGGGCGATTCCGAAAAATGTCTTCGCGCTCTCAGACCAGGTGGCCGACCAGAGGACAGCGACACGTGTTCCGTCCTTGCGGATGTAGCGGTTCACAAAATCCGTTAACTTTCCGGTCTTCTTCAAGGTGGCCTCAGTCGCGAGTGTTCGTTCGCGCTCGTCCGACGCGACAAGTTCGATGTATTTGCGGCCGACGAGTTCGGCTGGCGTGTAACCCCAGAGTTGTTCGCACGCGGCGTTGACGGTCAAAAACCGGCCTTCCTCGTCGATCGTACAAATTACGTCGAGAGAATTGTCCATGATCACCTGATTTTCAGTTACGGCACTTTCGAGTTGGCGCGTTCTCTCGCGCAGAGCTTCTTCGGCCTGTTTTCGCTTGGAAATGTCTTCGATCATGATGAGGAAGTGACGAGGGTTGCCGGTTTCATCGCGGATAACGCAGCCAGTGCGCGCGGCCCAAACTATTTCACCATCTTTGCGGAGGTAGCGTTTCTCCACCGAATTGTGCGAGCCAGCTCGCAGCAGCGACCGGGCGATTTCACGACTGGAGCTGACATCGTCGGCGTGAGTTATATCGAGAGGCGTGCGGCTTCTGAGTTCGTCCTCGGAATAATCCACCATTTCGCAAAGCTTGGCGTTGGCCTGCAGAAATTTTTCATCCAATCCTACAACCGCCATTCCAATTGGCGCCTCCTGAAAGATCTGGCGGAAATTCTGTTCGCTCAGCTCCAGCGCAGCGGTGCGGTTCGCGATGGCGCGCATTTCCCGAATGCTCCGCAGACACGAGATGACGAGGAACACATCTTCGAAAACGACCCAGGCTGCGTGCTCGATTGATCGCCACGGGCTGGCCGTCAGAACACCGTAAACCGAGTAGGGCCAATAGATGCCTCGAATAAAGTGGTCGAGAGCGACCACAATGGTCGCGGGAATGAGCACGCGCCAATCGCGATAGAACGAGAGGATAACGAGCGATCCGAAGACATGAAAATGCGTTTCGATTCGTCCGCCGGTTACGCTGATTAAAAGCGCAGACATCAACATCTGGGCGACCGCGATGACGTAACGAGTAATCGTCGCCCCCGGCCAGACACGCGCCATCCAAATTGGAAAAAGACTGATTGCGCCTCCGAGAAAAATTGCCACCCAAACGTGATAATGAATTGCCCTCGTTTGTCCGCTCCAGGTATAGGGCGAGATAACGATCGCCATCACGACG
>JBEEHZ010000188.1:0-3677 GCA_041167705.1 Verrucomicrobiota bacterium
CACGCGATTCAAATGACGTTTTAGAAGCTCTTCTTCCTGCTGCGGACTGAGCTCGCGGTAGTTGGGCAGGCGCTCGTATTTGCTGCGCGCGACAAGATTGAACAGGTCTTCTTCCAAATTCGCGCCGGTGCAGGTAATGGCGTGGACTTTGTCCTGGCGAATCATCTCGGCCAGAGAAACGCCGAGCTCGGCGGTGCTCATCGCCCCGGCGAGCGTGATCATCATTTTGCCGCCGCCATTGAGGTGAGCGCTGTAAGCGTCGGCGGCGTCCTTGATCACGGCGGCGTTAAAGTGCCGGTAATGCCGATCAATGAATTCGCTGATCGGGCCCGCCTTTAGCCGGTGAACGTTCGCGGCTTCACCTGTCCGCTGTCGCTGCACAGAAAAATTTATAACGTGATTTTCAACAAATGAGCACGCATTTTTTTCGGTTGGAGCAAAATTTTTTTAAGGCAGGGAAGCGATGATTCGCGCGGCCAAAGTTTGCGGCAGGATCCCGAGAAAGAGAACAATGGCGGCCAGAAGGGCGATCGTCGCTCGCGAAGGAAACTCGCGAGCGGTTGAGGCGTCGAGGTCCGAGGTGCGAGCCGCACTGACGTTGGACTGGCCTCGTTGAGCTGTTGAGGTGGATCGTTCTCCGACGAAGATCACTTTGAGGACAATCAAATAATAGTAGAGCGACACGAAGCTGCCGAAGAGCGCAATCGCGACCAGCCAAAGGAGGCCGTGATTTCCACCAGCGCGAAAGGCCGCGCTGAACAAATAAAATTTCCCGAAAAATCCCGCTAACGGCGGCAGACCAGCGAGCGACAAGAAGAAGATCGACATACAGGCGGCAAGGAACGGCGACCGCGCGGCCAGGCCGGAGAAATTTTGGACGTCGTCGCCGCCCGTTTCGCGGCGGACCAGGCCGACGACCGCGAACGCACCGATAAGTGTGACTGCATAGATGCTGGTGTAGAACAACGTCGCTGAAAATCCTTCACGACCCCCGGCAATGATTCCAAGCAACGTGTAGCCACCGTGCGCGACGGCGGAATAAGCGAGCAAGCGGCGAACGTTGGTTTGTGCGAGCGCCACGAAATTGCCGAGCAAGATCGAAAATGCCGCCAGCGCGGCGAGCACGGGCGACCAACCGGCGATCATCGCGTGCCAGTCGGCGCTGCCGTGGACCGGTCCGAAACCAATAAGCACGATTTTTCCGAGCACAACGAACGATGCGACTTTTGAACCTGACGCAATAAAAGCTGCGCTTGGAATTGGCGCACCCTGATAAGCATCGGGCGCCCAAAGATGAAATGGCGCCACGGCGATTTTGAAGGCAAAGCCGATCAGCGTCATGACGATGCCGACGGCGAGCAGCGGTTGGAGCGGAAGCGTGGCCAATTTTTGACCAATCGCGGCGAGCGCGGTCGTCCCGCACATGCCATAAATCAGACTGATCCCAAAAAGTGTGAAAGCGCTGGCGGTGCTGCCGAAGAGAAAATATTTCATTCCGGCTTCGGCTGAGTGGACATCGGCTTTATCGAAAGCCGCCAGCACGTAGAGCGACAACCCGAGCAGCTCGAGTCCGATAAAAATCATGAGCAGCTCTTCGCTCCCGACCAGCAGCATCAGTCCGACCGAGCCGAGCAGAAGCACGGCAATATACTCGCCAGGATTACGCAGAGATTTTTCCGAGGACACGAGCGGAACGGTAGCGATCGCGAGCGCGAGGCAGATAATTTTGAAGAGTGAATTGAGCGGTGAAATCACCAGCATGCCGCCAAACAAATTCGCGTGTTGCGGAAGCATCAGCACTGCGCCGATCGCGACGGCGACGCCGAGCACGGCAACGATTGGACCTAACACCAACGCGCGCGCAGTGGTTAACCCGATGGTCAGAACGACGAGCGCAGTGACAACAACAATCGCTTCGGGCGCGGCTAGTTTGAGTAATTCCAGGTAACTCATTTCAAGAAACGCATCGCTTCAATTGCAGGCTGAATGCGATCCAGCAAAAGTTTTGGATAAATTCCGACCGCTAGGGTTGCGAACATGAGCAGACCGGCGCCGAGTTTTTCCGGAATCGTGATCGGTTCAAGATGGATCGAGCGCTCCGCGCTCGATGCTATTTGAGTCGGCGAAGCCGGCATTTGTTTAGCATCGCCCGACGGAGCGGCCGATTCACCGTCGACATCGAAGAATGCACGCTTCAGCGCGCGAAGCGTGAATGCAGCCACAAGCACCATTCCGACACCGGTAATCCAGACCGCGAACGGATAACTTTTCCACGCGCCAATCAGGATTGTGATCTCCGCGGCGAACCCGCTAAAGCCAGGGATGCCCATCGACGCGGATGCGGCGACGACAAACGTAAACGCGGCAAACGGCAACGCGCGGCCGAGATTCATTCCCGCGAGCACGTCGAGCTCTCGCGTGTGCGTGCGCCGATAAATCATTCGGCCGGCAACGGCGAAGAGGAGTGCGCCAATCACGCCGTGGGAAAACATTTGCAGCACCGCGCCGGAAACGCCGAGAACGTTGGCGGTAGCCAGGCCGAGCAACACGAAACCCATGTGGCTGACGCTGGAATAACCGATAACAAATTTCAGATCGCGCTGACGCAACGCGACCGCGGCGGCATAAACGATCCCGATTACGGCGAGAACTGCGATCCAGGTCCGCCACATTTGGAAGCCTTGTGGAAAAAGATTCATCGCCACGCGCAAAGCGGCGTAGGCGCCAAGTTTCATCACGATCCCCGCGAGCAACATCGAACCCGCTGTAGGCGCGGCGACGTGACCGGTCGGCGCCCAGGTGTGCAACGGCCAGATACCGGCGAGCACGGCGAAGCCGAGAAACAAAACCGGAAACGCCCAGGATTGCAGTTGGGGCGAGAACTGAAATTGCGCGAGCTGATTCAGGTCGAGCGACCCGCCGCTGACGTAAGCGGCAATGATCCCAAGAAAAACGAGCGCGCCGCCGAAGAATGAATAGAGCGTCAATTTCATCGCGCCGTATTCCTTGTTAGTCGAACCAAAGATCGCGATCAGGAAATATTTCGGCACGATGACCAGCTCGTAGAAAAGAAAGAGCAGAAAGAGATCGGCGCTCAGGAATACGCCATAGGAGCCGCCAACTACGAGCAGGAGCCAAAAGAAAAATTCGTTCGCGCGATCGGTGACGTCCCAGGAAAACAAAACCGCGCTGATCGCGACGATCCCTGTTACCAAAACGAGGGTCAAACTGATCCCATCGAGCGCGAGATGATAATTTATTCCGAGCGCCGGAACCCAGGGCACGCGGACGATGGTTGTGAAGTGCGCAAGATCGACATCATTACAAAAAAATGTCGCGAGACCGACCGAGAACCCGGCGGTGGCGGTGACAAGCGCAATCCACCGCGAAAAAACACGCGGTAGAACGAGCAGAACAATTGCCCCGGCGAACGTGATGTAAATTGTCCAGGCGATCATCGGCCGTTGCGCGTTCGATATCGCGCCGTTTTTTCGCGGACATGAAATCCAATTTCGCGACGCGACTGCTTCGACGGCGCCATTAGCTGACGAATCGCTTCGAGGATCGCGTCAATCTCTACGTCGTGTTTGCCAACGCGCCTCTCGAGTTCTTCAAATTTCCGCGCCAGCTCGCGATTGGTTTCAAGCGTCTCGCGCAGTTTCACGAATGCGCGCATG
>JBEEHZ010000189.1:0-2546 GCA_041167705.1 Verrucomicrobiota bacterium
CCTGCCAGTTTGTATTCGTCGTGAAGCTGACGGCGGTGTTAAACGCAAGGGCGAAGGGCAGATTCGGCAGATGCTGCGGATTAAATGGGAGCCATTGCTGCGTCAGCTCCATCACCAGCAAAAAAGCGCCGCCGGCGATGTTGAACACCAGCATCGCGATCGCGTACGCCTTCCACGACATTTCGTGCGTCGGGTCGACACCGGACAATTTGTAGATCGAGCGCTCGATCGGTCCGAAGAGGCGCGAGAGGAAATGCCGCTCACCTCCGAACACACGCACCATGAATCGCCCCAGCGGTGGCGTAATTGCGAGCAGACCGCCAATGAACAAGGCCAGCTGGCCGAAATCGCGTGCGTTCACACAATCAGTCTGGGCGTGTGCGCCCAGCACCGGTAGTTAAACGTTGGCTTTAATGTGCTAAAATTTCATTAAAGTCTTCCACTCAGGGAATCGACCTGGCCCCGAGATGTTCGATAGTCTTCCTATGCTCCAAGAAACCGCTTGTCACTGCCAGAACCTCTGATGGACAGTCACAGTTTCACGCGCGATGGCTGACCTAATTATCACCGAGAGCGGCGCAGTTCATCGCCCGCGCAACGTCGATTGGAAGCGCGCCGCCGCGCTTCTTTATGGCGACTGGGGCACGAGCAAAGCCTACGTGATCGGTCTCGCTTTTCTGGCCGCCGGTTTCTCGTCGCTGCCAATCATTCTCGCGGTCTGCGCGCTGACCGGGTTGGTTGGGATCAATTACATCGTGATCTGCCGCCATTTTCCTGATGGTGGCGGCGTTTACTCAGCCGCGCGCTCGCAAGGGCGATTGCTCGCCGTTGTTGGCGCACTTCTTTTGCTGGCTGATCTCACTGTCACCGCTGCGCTCAGCGGCTGGTCGGCCTTGACCTACATTACTTCCGGCGCCGAACACATCGCCTGGATCAAACTTCTCCGCGACCACATCGCGCTCACCACTATTGCGATGCTCTTGATCATGGGCATGATCAACTATTTCGGTCCGAAACATTCCGGTAGTCTTGCGGTCGCGCTCGCGGTACCAACGTTGATCGTGGTTGTTATTTTAATCGGCATCAGCGCGCCGCATCTGACCACACGCTTCCTTCAACCGCGCCATGAAAGTCTCGGGACACTTTGGGTGCAATTTGTCGGCGTGATCCTCGCGCTCTCCGGCGCCGAATCGATCGCCAACGTTACCGGCGTAATGAAACTCGATCCCGGCTCGACCATGGATAAGCCAAGCGTCGCGCGCGAATCGGTCAAGGCGATCGTTCCTGTCGCAATTGAGGTTGTGGTCGGCACGGCGCTGCTTGGCTGGGCGATGTTGTCGTTGCCGTCGGTGCTCGGAAAAACTCTGCACTTGTCCGATCCATCATCAATCGCTTCCGTGCTGCAACTCCGGAGCGAAGACATGCTCCGCTTCATCGCTGAACAGTTCGCGAGCGCAACATTTTCACCGGCTATCGGAAATCTCTTTGGCTGGATCGTCGGAGTCGTTTTCTTCCTACTGCTCCTTAGCGCCGCCAATACCGCCATCGTCGCAATGATTGGATTGCTTTACATGATGTCGCGCGATGGCGAGATGCCGCGGCAATTCCGAAGATTAAATGGCCATGGCGTTCCGGTTTACCCGCTACTGATCGCTCTCGGATTGCCAACGGTCGTTCTACTTTTCGTCGCAAATTTCACCGCATTAGCAGGGCTATACGCGATCGGTGTGGTCGGCGCGATCACGGTAAACGTCGGTTCATGCACGTTTAACCGAACGGTCGGCTTCACCTGGTATGATCGGGTCCTTTTCGGCGTCACGTTTGGCATTCTATTTTTTGTCGAACTGACACTGGCCCACACGAAATCGGACGCGCTCTTTTTCGTTTTTGTGGTCGTTCTCAGCGGTTTAGCGGTGCGCGCTTATACCCAGAAGCGGCAAGGTCTGACCACGCTCACCGTCACGCGCGAAGTTGCGAAAATGGTTACGCCGGATCTCGAGGCTCGCGTGCAACCACGCTTGCAAGAAGGCCAGAAAATACTGGTGGCAGCGCGCGGGATCACGCCCGTGCTCGGGTTTGCGCTTGATGAAGCGCAATTGCGCAAAGCGACGCTTTGCGTGCTCTACGTCAAAGAAGTTGCCGTTTATTTCTCAGGCGGACCAGCCTCGCTCGGTCGTGCGAAGTGGCAGGACGATCCGGAAGCCAACGCTATCATGTCTTTGATGATGAAACTCGGAGCCGAGCGCGATATTTGCGTCCTGCCGGTTTATGCGGTCAGTCAGGATGCCGCCGCCACGATTGTCGATCTTTCCGCGACCATGGGCGTCGATTATTTGGTCATTGGTTCGACGCAACGAACAGCGCTGACCAATCTTCTTCGCGGCAGTGTCGTGACGAATGTCGCCCAGCATCTGCCCGAATCGATTCAGCTTCTCATCTTCGGCTAGCCGTTCTCACTTGAGCAGATACTCGCGGATAAACTGCACCGTCGCGTAAAACTGGAAGTCGGCGTTTTTCTTCTTCGCGAACCCGTGGCCTTCGTCTTT
>JBEEHZ010000190.1:0-4500 GCA_041167705.1 Verrucomicrobiota bacterium
CCGAGTGGGCGCGATAAACCGGAACCCGCACGCACGTGACCGACGCGCGGAATTCCGGCAAATGCATGATCTTGCGCCCTTCGTTCTGCATTTTCATTTCTTCTTTGGTGTAACCGCCTTCGAGGAAAACGTCGACATGCGGTAGGACATTGAACGCGATCGGATGCGGATAAACCTGAGCCGGTGATTGTCGATCTTCGGCCGCGGCTTCCACCTGATTCTTCAATTCAGCAATGGCTCGGGCGCCACTGCCGGACACAGCCTGATAGCTCGCAGCGAAGACACGGCGAATTCCAAACGCGCGGTGCAGCGGATAAATCGCCATCAGCGCGACCGCGGTCGTGCAATTTGGATTGGCAATGAGACCGCGATGTTGTTTTACGTCCTGCCCGTTGATTTCTGGGATCACAAGCGGAACCTCCGGATCCATTCGGAAAACCGACGAGTTGTCGATCACGACCGCGCCCGCTTTGCGTGCAGTCGGGACGAATTTTCGGGAGGTCTCTCCGCCCGCGCTGAAAAATGCGATGTCGATCTTGTCGAAAGAGTTTTCCCCAAGTTCTTCCACTGCAATTGGCTCATTGCGAAACTGCACCTTCTTTCCGGCGGATCTTCGAGAGGCGAGCGCACGCAGCTTCGACGCCGGAAAATTTCTGCGTTCCAGGACCCGCAGCAGCTCCGCGCCGACCGCACCGGTCGCGCCAACGACCGCGATGTGATATTCTTTTTTCACCGCGGCGAATTGTAATGCCGCTATTCATCGATGCAAAGTGCCCGAACGAAAATCGACGTTTCCCTTCGCGATCAGCGTCTGACCTTGACCCGTGATGATGAAGTCCTTCGCTCTTATCCGATTTCCAGTTCGCGTTTTGGAATCGGGACTGAGGAAGGGAGCCTGAAAACGCCGCTGGGCCGGTTTCGCATTGCAGAAAAAATCGGAGACGACGCCGCGCCGGGAACAATTTTCAAAGCGCGCGTAGCCCTTGGGTCAGACGATCCTATGCCCGAGACGGAAGATCTCATCACGTCGCGCATTCTTTGGCTCGACGGGCTGGAGGAACATAACGCGAACACGCGTGATCGGTTCATTTATATTCACGGAACGAAACATGAGGATGAAATTGGAGCTCCGGCCAGCCACGGTTGCATCCGGATGCGGAATGCGGACGTGATCGAATTATTTGAGCTGGTTGATGAAACCACGCAGGTGGTCATCCGCGAATAGCTTATACCGGCAAAACATCCAAAAAAGCGTTGCTTCGGGGGTGTTCCACGCCTAGAAGAACGAAGCAACACAACCGAAAGGAGGCGAGACTAGATTGAAATTCATCAAAGCGATCATGATCATGGCCGTTTTAGCGGGCGCTCTCAGCTTGGGAGCGTGCGCTCAACACAAAGAAGCGGCTACCACCACAAGCGCGAGTTCCACTCACGGATACTCGAAGTAACCCCTTCGTCCAAGTTGTCCCGAACAGGGACGCCTTTAGCAAGAAGGCCAGGTCGCTTTCGCGGCCTGGCCTTTTTTAATTTCTAATAAATGTTATCAACGTGAATTTCAGATCGGTCCCGATCTTCGCATTTGCTCTCTGCTCGAGCGCGGTCTGCGCCCAGGACGAGAAATCCATCACTGGTTTGCGGGACGCGCTCGTCGCGCTCGCTCCGCACAATGTCGATCCGCGCGAGGCTGAGCTGTTGTCCGTGACGGCTCACAACGTGTCCCGCCAGCTCGCACGGGAATATGGCGTTACCGGGGACCCGGCCGTCCATAATTTTCTCATTAACATTGGGGCGAAAAAGCGTGGCATCTGTGCCGATTACACCCGTGATATCGGCGCGCGCTTGAAAGAATTTCATTTCAAGACCCTTGTCCTTCACTGGGGCGCTGCTTACGCAAAAGAATCGGACGAGAACAATGCTTTGGTGGTCACTGCACGAAATCAGCCTTTCATCGATGGGATCGTGCTCGACGGATGGCGCAGAGGCGGCCGATTATTTTGGTGCCCGGTGAAAACTGACCACGAATACGAAGCTGGACGCCGCGGCTTACTTGGTCACTTGGGAGGATATCTGCATACCGGAATTACAGCATGGAAAGAGGATTTGCCGGAAACCGCCCGGCTTCAAGAAAATCAATCGGCCAAAATGGGGCCGAAGCGGAATCAATAGAAGCGTCGCCGCCTTCCATTTGCCCGAGTTGTCACTAAAATTGGTCTCATGGAATTAAACGGTAGGCCGCTCTCGCTCGAGGAGATTGCGGCCGTTGCCTATGGCCGCGAAGCAGTGCAAGTCGCTGCTTCAGCGCGTTCTCGCGTTTTGGCGTCGCGTAAAGTCGTGGACGACATTGTCACGCGTGAGGCGGTTGTGTATGGCGTCAATACTGGCTTTGGCAAACTCGCGGACGTGCGCATTCCGCGCGCAGAAATCGGAGCGCTCCAGTTGAATCTCGTTCGCAGCCACGCCTGCGGCATCGGTCTGCCTTTATCCGAGCCCGAAGTGCGCGCGATGATATTGCTGCGCGCAAACGTCCTCGCGCTCGGGTTCAGCGGCATTCGTCCGGAAGTTATTGAACTGCTTTGTGAAATGCTCAACCAGCGCGTGCATCCAGTTGTTCCCGAGAAAGGATCGGTCGGTGCAAGTGGCGATCTCGCGCCGTTGGCGCATCTCGCTTTGAGTTTGATCGGCGAAGGCGAAGCTTTTTTTGACGGGAAGCGAATGGACAGCGGTGAAGCGCTCAAGCGCGCCAAATTGAAACCGCTGCAGTTGGAAGCCAAAGAAGGTCTCGCGTTGTTGAATGGGACTCAGGCGATGCACGCGGTTGGGGGATTGTCGATCTTGCGCGCGAAACGCCTGGCGAATATAGCCGATGTTGCCGGCGCGATGACGCTCGAAGGTTTGCGCGACACGCCGGCCGCTTTCGATCCGCGCCTTCACGATGCCCGGCCCCATCAAGGACAAAAAACTGTCGCCGCGCATTTGAACTCGCTCTTGCAAGGCAGCGAAATTCGAGAATCGCATCGCAAAAACGATCCGCGCGTTCAGGACGCCTACAGCGTTCGCTGCATGCCGCAGGTGCACGGAGCGGTCTGCGACGTTCTCGCTCATTGCGAACAAATCTTGTCGGTCGAATCCGCGTCCGCGACCGATAATCCACTCGTCTTTGTCGACAGCGGCGACGTCGTCTCCGGCGGAAATTTTCATGGCGCGCCGCTCGCGTTTGCTTTCGACTACGCCGCGATCGCGCTTACCGATTTAATGAGCATCAGCGAGCGCCGCGTCGATCGCCTGGTGAATCCCGATAAGAGCGAAGGTTTACCGGCATTTCTGGCCCACCATCCCGGCGTCGAATCAGGCTTCATGATCGCGCATGTCGCCGCGGCATCATTGCTTAATGAAGCGCGCGTGTTCGCTCATCCAGCCAGTACCGATAACGTCAGCACTTCGGGTGGTAAAGAGGACCACGTTTCAATGGGCATGACCAGCGCGCTGAAATTGCGGTCGATTGTCGATCTTGCCGAGAATCTGTTCGCGATCGAGTTGCTCGCCGGAGCGGAAGCGCTCGAATATCGCCGGCCTTTGCGCGCTGGGAAGGGCGTCGAGGGCGCCTTTAAACTCGTTAGGGAAGTCGCTAAACCGCTGACAGCAGATCGGCCACTCTCCGGCGACATCGCGCAACTGGCTCAGAAGATTCGCGCCGGGGCTTTCGATAATTTATGAGCGGGAAACGAATCATCCAAGCGCCGCGCGGCAAAGAATTGACCTGTAAAGGCTGGCATCAGGAAGCAGCGATGCGGATGCTTATGAACAATCTCGATCCGGAAGTCGCCGAAAATCCTGATCAACTCATTGTTTACGGCGGGACTGGCCGCGCCGCGCGCAGTTGGGACGCGTTCGACGCGATCGTTCGCTCACTCCGCGAATTGGAGAATGATGAGTCGTTATTGATTCAATCCGGCAAACCAGTCGGAAAATTTCGGACGCACGAAGAAGCTCCGCGCGTTCTGATCGCGAATTCAAATCTGGTTGGACAATGGAACAATTACGCCGAGTTCAATCGGCTCGAACGGCTCGGGCTGACGATGTACGGCCAAATGACGGCCGGTTCCTGGATCTACATCGGCAGCCAGGGAATCGTGCAGGGAACGTTTGAAACGTTCGCGGCTGCGGGACGAAAACATTTTGGTGGATCGCTCGAAGGAAAATTTGTCCTGACTGGGGGTCTCGGCGGAATGGGCGGCGCCCAGCCGCTCGCCGCCACCATGAACGGCGCCGTTTTTCTCGGCATCGAAGTGGATCCGGCGCGAATCGAGAAGCGATTGAAAAGCGGTTACTGCGACAAGATCGCGCGCTCGCTCGATGAAGCGCTCAGGTTGGTTGAGACAGCGCGCAAAGATCGACAATCACTTTCGGTCGGGCTGGTTGGCAATTGTGCCGACATTTTGCCGGAAATTGTGAAGCGCGGATTTGCTCCCGATATTCTGACCGACCAAACCAGCGCGCATG
>JBEEHZ010000191.1:0-6892 GCA_041167705.1 Verrucomicrobiota bacterium
GATGTCGGAGTGCGAAGAACTGTTAAAGATTTGCTCAGCATCGCTCGCCACCGCGAAGCGCAATCGCTAAATCGTTAACTCGCTAAATGCGACTACGTTGGATATAAAGATTTGCAACAGGCGACGCTCGCGCTGATGGACGGAGTGATTAACGCTGCCAACAAGTGCGGTTACGCTTTGCCGAGCGATGCCTGGCGCAAACACATGGAGCTTGATCAAGCGCGACAACCACGGAGGGACATGCTTCCGCATGTCCAGGACGCACGGAAGCGCGTCCCTCCGATACAGAGATAAGATCGACAATCCATTATGGCCAAGAACGCACCGGTCTCGAAAATTGGCGTGCGCAATCTGCAGCGCAAAGTGCCAGTGGATGTTGTCGATCTTGAGAAGTTCGGGCGAAAGGCACTCGAGCTTTGTCTTCGAGTTCCGCGCAAGAAAAAGACGGATCTTATGCAGTGGCCTCAGATTTCGGTGTTGATTGTTTCCGACCCTCGGATTGCGTCGTTGCACCGACAATTCATGAGCGAATCGGGACCTACCGACGTGATGACGTTTCAGCACGGCGAAATTTTCATCAGCGCCGAGACTACGCGCCGCAACGCCCGACGATTCGGGAACACGGTCGGGCGCGAGCTGCGCTTATACGTAGTCCACGGCTTGCTTCACTTACACGGCTTCGACGATCGAGATGAAGCCCGCGCGCGCAAAATGCAGATCGTTCAACGGAAAATTCTTGCAGAAGCGAGTCGTTTGAAGTGAACACGCAGTGTGATAACCTTTTTTCATGAGCGCGGTGAGCGCCGGGCCCCTCGAAAAATGATCTACAAACACGGTGGAAGCACCCGTCCGGGAAAAAGAAGCACGAGGTGAGGAAGAACTCGATTTGCCGTGGCAGGTCGTGGTGCACAACGACCCGGTCAATCTTATGACTTACGTGACGATGGTGTTCCAGCGCGTCTTCGGTTATCCGCGAGAAAAGGCGGAGCGTCACATGCTGGAAGTGCACCAGAAAGGTCGCTCGGTTTTATGGAGCGGTGTGCGCGAGCGCGCTGAGTTCTACGTACAGCAGCTTCACAGTCATCTCCTTCTCGCAACGCTGGAAAAAATTAACTGATATGGAGATTTGCCGCGATGAAGACGCCCTGCAGATTTCCGATCTCGATCCATTTCTGGCTGAGCTGCTGCGACAAATCCCGCTCAGCGCTAATCCGGACGGTGCGCCCACTGCCGAGGCGCGTTTATTTAGTCAGCCTTCGGTGGAAAAGGAAATTTGCGCGGAATGGAAAAGTTATGTCGAACCGGAATTGCGACACCTTTTTCGCACCGCTAACGAAACCGTGGCCGACGATCTAGCGCAGCTGAATGGAAACGAAAAATCGTTGAGCAATTGCACCCTCCACATTCCGCTCGAACACGCCGATGCATGGTTGAACACTCTCAATCAGGCCCGGCTCGTGATCGCCACTAAATACAATTTCTCGGACGACGAATTAAACGATCACGATCGCTCGCCAATCGGTTCGCGCCGGGACCTCGGATTATTTCAGGTCAATTTCTACGGATTTCTCCAGGAGTTCATCCTGCGAGAAATATCCGGTTAATTGGACGGGGAGCCGGATTGATTTTGGCTACGTTCGCGCACCATCGACATCAACTTGTTCTTGATGTCACCGGAGGCCTTGGCTGGCTTGAGGCTAAGAGCGAAAGCTTCATGCAAGCCGTAGCATTGGTTGATATAATCCTCGGCGGCAGAGCCGTATTGCTTGCGCGCAGCCTCAAAGGCCTGCAGCTCTTCGGGTTCTAACGCTCCTATCACGTAGAGCCGCGCGCCGTTCTGGAATTCCTCAAAGCTCATCCTTCAACTCCTTCAATCCGTCATAGATCTTTTTCAAGCCTAATTCGAGCCGGGTTTTTACCGTGCCCAAAGGTATATTCGTATTAGAAGCGATTTCGCGCTGGCTCATGCCCTGAAAAAATGCAAGTTCGATCACTTGCTGCTGGGCCGCCGGGAGAGAACTGATCACTTTCGCCATCAAAGCTCGGGTGTCGCCGGCTCGAATCTCCATCTCGGTCGTATTTTGCACCCAGGCAAGAGGTTGCTGCTCGGGCTCGGCTTGGAGACGCTCTTCGGCCCGGTTGTAAGCCTGTTTCTTGCGCAACGCGTCGATGGCTCGCCGCCGGGCCAAAGTCACCATCCAGCCCAGCGGTTTCCCCTTTTTGGGGGAGAAATTCTTCGCCTGATTCCAGATTTCCATGAACACCTCCTGCAGGAGGTCGTCCGCCTCGGTATCATTGTGAATGATGCGCAAAATCAACGCCTTCATGATCCCGTTGTAACGATCATAAAGCTGAGAAAGAGCGTCCGCGTCGCCCGATTGGATGCCCAACATAAGATCGACATCGCTCGGCGCCCCGGGCTCCAGTTTGACGGCCACGGCCAGCGGTTTGGCAGAAGGTTGCACCTCGAGATGCGAAGAAGCCGCAGCCTCAAGATTTGGATCGGCGGCCGGCATTCTCAAGTCTTAGTTCGGACGGTGAACCGCGTCCACGATTTTCGTTCGCGGGGCGCCCGATAAGCCTTGACCGGCGCGCGCCTGCCCAAATACGATTCGCGCTGAGTTCACTTCGCGGGATACCGCGTCAAGCCAACCAAAAAAACCATGAAAATTATCATCTCATTTCTCGCAACTGCCTTCCTCGCAGCAATGAGCTTTGCTCAGGAAGAATCAGCATCGCCGGCAGAATCGACCTCGCCGGCAACCGAAGAAAAAGCATCAGCCACCGTCGAGGAAACGCCAGCTTCCCAGCCGGTTGAAGCGGCATCTCCAGCTGCAGCAAAGAAAGCAGAAGCCGCGAAAGCAGCTGCGCCTGCCACTACCCAAAAAAAGGAGACAACTGCTACCACCGCCAAACCGGCCGCCACGGCCGCTGCTCCCAGTGGAAAGAAAATGAACGTCAGGGAGATGGAAGAAAAGTGGGAAGCTTCGGTTCCCAACCACGACTTTTCGACAGTCCAGGGGTTCGTTGCCACTGATTTCGTCGGCATATCTTCCCAAGGTAAGTTTGTCGACAAATCCAGCATGCTGGCAGAATTCAAGAAAGATAAGGACACTTACAAGTCGGCCAAGAACGAGAAACTAAACGTCAAGGCTTTCGGGCCGAATGTTACGGTTGTGACCGGCCGTGCCCGGGAAAAGGGAACAGGGAAAGACGGAAAAGCGTTCGATCGGACCTTCCTTTTCACCGACACCTGGACTTTGCGCAACGGTCAATGGCAATGCGTTGCTTCGCAGGTCACCAAAATTAAGGGATAATCCGCACTTTAGTTTACCAAAAAGCGGCCGCGGCAACGCGGCCGCTTTTTTTTGCGCCAGACCCGCAACAACGTCGATCTTGCGGAGCGAGCTAACGGATCATTGCGCGGCGCGCTTTGTGCGGCAAAGGTTACTCGCATGCCGGGGAGCACGAAAGAATCAGTGGCCGATCCGCTTTGGTACAAAGACGCGGTCATTTACGAGCTGCACGTCAAAACCTTTCATGATAGCGACGGCGACGGGATTGGCGATTTTCGCGGCCTGATCCAAAAACTCGATTATCTCCAGGAACTCGGCATCACCGCCATCTGGCTCTTGCCCTTTTATCCATCGCCCTTGCGCGATGACGGCTACGACATCGCCGATTATTACGACGTTAATCCAAACTTCGGAACCCTCGACGATTTTCGCGCGTTCCTCGACGCCGCGCATAAGCGCGGGCTGCGTGTCATCACCGAGTTAGTCATTAATCACACGTCCGATCAGAATCCGTGGTTCCAAAAATCGCGGCGTGCGTTGCCCGGTTCGCCCGAGCGCGAATTTTACGTTTGGAGCGACACGCCGGAAAAATACTCAGATGCGCGGATCATCTTCAAAGATTTCGAGACATCGAACTGGTCATGGGATCCGATGGCGAAGGCTTATTACTGGCATCGCTTTTACGCGCATCAGCCCGATTTGAATTTCGATAATCCGGCAGTCCACGACGCGGTCGAAAGAGTTTGTGACTACTGGCTTGAGATGGGCGTCGACGGATTGCGGCTCGATGCCGTTCCATATCTTTACGAGCGCGAAGGCACGAGCTGCGAGAATTTGCCGGAGACGCATGCCTACCTGAAAAAGCTGCGCGCGCACGTCGATAAAAAATATCCGGGACGAATGTTGCTCGCGGAAGCGAACCAGTGGCCGGAGGACGCCGCCGCCTATTTCGGCAACGGCGACGAATCGCACATGAGTTTTCATTTCCCGCTCATGCCGCGGATGTTCATGGCGCTGCAAATGGAGGATCGGTTTCCGATCATCGACATCCTCGACCAGACGCCGCCGATTCCCGACAACTGCCAATGGGCGATGTTCCTGCGCAACCACGACGAGCTCACGCTCGAAATGGTGACGGACGAAGAGCGCGATTACATGTGGCGCGTCTATGCCAACGATCCGCACGCGCGCATTAATCTTGGAATTCGTCGCCGACTCGCGCCGTTGCTCGCCAATAGCCGGCGCAAAATGGAGCTGCTCAACACCATGCTTCTCTCCATGCCCGGGACGCCAATCATCTACTACGGCGACGAAATCGGCATGGGCGACAACATCTACCTCGGCGATCGCAACGGCTGTCGCACGCCGATGCAATGGAGTCCCGATCGCAACGCCGGTTTTTCTCTGGCCAATCCGCAACAGCTCCATTTGCCCATCATCATCGATCCCGAGTATCACTTCGAAGCGATCAACGTCGAAAACCAGCAGAAGAATTTGTCGTCGCTGCTCTGGTGGATGCGCCGCGTCATCGCGACTCGGAAGAATTTCAGAGCCTTTTCCCGTGGCACTCTCGAATTTCTTTTTCCCGACAACGCCAAAGTGCTGGCCTTTCTCCGCCGTTACGAAGACGAAACCATTCTTGTGGTGGTAAATCTTTCTCGCTTCGCGCAAGTGGTTGAGCTCGACCTGGCACCCTTTTCCGGCTGCGTGCCCATTGAAGTGTTCAGCCGTAACGCGTTTCCCATCATCAAGAAATCTGCTTATGTGCTCACGCTCGGGCCGCATTCGCATTACTGGTTTACCCTTCAGCCCCAAAGCGAGCGGCGGCGCTTGGAAAAGAAACGCGTGGTGCCGACGCTCAACGCCCGCCCTGAGTTGCAATCGTTGCTCGACGACGGCGCGCGTTCGCGCATCGAAAACGAAGTCCTGCCCGAGTACATTGCGAGTTGCCGCTGGTTCGGCGCAAAAGCACGCACGCTGCGACAGATGCGCGTGCTCGAACGCTCGACGATCTCGTCGGAGCCAAACGCCGCCCAATTCTGGTTCGTCGAAGTAAGCTATCTCGATGGCCCGACTGAAACCTACGCCTTGCCGGTAAAGGTCCTTTCCGACGACAAAGCGCGATCGCTTGCGCAATCTGCGCCGCACGCGGTCATCGCGCGTTTCGGCGACGAGCACGGTTCAATTCTCTTCGACGCGGTCTGGGACACCGATTTTCGAGAGACACTTTTCCGCCTCATGTTGGATCGACAACATGCCAGCGGACGAAATGGAAATCTGGTCGGCGCCCTCAGTCCGCGCGTAGGTGCGGTCGCGACTGTTTTGCCTTCCAATGTTCTCACCGGCGAGCAGAGCAATTCGTCGATGCTCTTTGCCGATAAATTCTTCCTCAAGCTTTACCGAAAACTCGAGGATGGCGTGAACCCGGACGTGGAGGTCACGCGATTCCTGACCGAGCGCGCCCAATTCAAAAACGTGCCCGCGTTTGGCGGTGCAATTGAATATCGCCGGGCTAAAACGCAGCCCACCGTCGTTTGTTTGTTGCAGGACGCGATCACGAGTGAAGCCGACGCCTGGACAATGACACTTGATCACGTCGGACGCTTTTATGAGCGCGTGCTTGCACGTAAAGCGGAATTGCAAAATGAAAGCACGCTCGCTGGCGCGCTGATCGAAGAACTGATCGGCGGCATTTATCCCGAGAAAGCGAAACTGCTCGCGCAACGCACCGGCGAATTGCATCTCGCTCTGGCCTCGGGAGAGGACGATCCGCTCTTTGCGCCCGAGCCGTTCAACGCGATGGCTCAGCGTTCGGTTTATCAAAGCATGCGCGCCCTTTTGCGCCGTAACTTCGATTCGTTGAAGAAGAAACTCGGCAATGTGCCCGAGAATCTTCGCGACGAAGCCGAGGAAGTTCTCGGCACTGAAAAGGAAATTCTTGCCCGCGAAAAACGTCTCTTAGATCGCAAAACCAACGCCGCCAAAATCCGGATCCACGGCGATTATCATCTCGGCCAGGTCCTTTCCACCGGGAAAGATTTCATCATTCTCGATTTCGAAGGCGAACCGGCGCGACCGTTGAGCGAGCGCAAACTCAAACGCTCACCGTTGCGCGACGTTGCCGGAATGATGCGCTCATTTCAATACGCCGCTTATAGCGCACTCTGGCAGCCCGCCATGCGCGTTGAAGACGTTCCGTTTCTCGAGCGCTGGGCCGATCTCTGGTATCGCCAGATGAGCAGCACCTTTCTCCAAAGTTATTTGCAGACCGCGTCCGGCGCCACGTTCGTCCCGCAAAACTCCGACGACCTCCAAATCTTGCTCGAAGCCTATCTTCTCGACAAAGCCGTTTACGAGATCGGCTACGAACTAAACAATCGTCCCGACTGGGTCATCATCCCCATCCGCGGCATTAAGCACATTCTGAAATCAGCGTAAAAATTGCCACGAATGCACACGAATGAAACAGCGATGAGAATTCTGTTTCTTTTATCTGTGAAAATCTGTGTCAATCTGTGGCTCTAAACAATGGTTTGGAAAAATCCTATGAATCAGCATCTCGACAAGATCGACAATGACATTGCGGAGAAACATCT
>JBEEHZ010000192.1:0-5839 GCA_041167705.1 Verrucomicrobiota bacterium
CGGCACGGACAAACCGGACCCGGAAATCTTTCGACGAGCGTTGAACTTGATTCGCCTCAACCCGACCGAAGTTCTGCACGTGGGCGACGATCCGGAGCGCGACTGGCAAGCCGCAGCGAGCGCGGGATTGTCGATCTTTCCGCTGGATCGAAAGAAAAATTCGCTCCGCGATTTACTCGCTCTTCTGTAGCGGCGGTCTACGACCGCCGGACTAATTTATGCGGTCCTCACACAGCGCCGCTACAATTCTTGCGGCAAGGTGTGAACTGGATTAAAAACTTCTCTCCCGCGGGTCGGTAGCTCAATCGGTAGAGCAGCGCCCTTTTAAGGCGTTGGTTCCGGGTTCGAGTCCCGGCCGACCCAACTTTATCAATCGATGGACATCGCCACTCTCGCCAATCTGATCAACGCGATCGCTGTTACGGCCGGTGTCATTTTCGCCGCGGTGCAAATCAATCACTACCGCCGCCGGCGCCGGCGTGATGCGATGCTTAACCTGGTCCAGTCATTTCAAGGCCCGACGTTCGCCCGCGGGCTACGCCGGATCATCGAATTGCCCGACGGCGCGAGCGCAGAAAAAATCCGAGAGATATTGGGACCGGAAGGTGAAGACCTGATGGTTCATGTCACGGCCACATGGGAAACGATTGGCGTCCTTCTCTTTCACGGTGAGCTCAGTATCGACATCATCGATGATTTTTTTAGCGGACCGATTTTGATTTCGTGGAAAAAACTGCTGCCCTATACGACAGCGGTTCGCCGGCAATACGACCGCGAGACTTGGTCGGAATGGTTTCAATGGCTGGCCGAGCGAATGATCGAACGCGAATCGAGAACGCCGCCAGTCCCGGCCTATGTCGCGCATCGCAATTGGCGGGGACGCGAGCACTCCTAGATCGGGACTACAAGAGCGAGCCGTAACTCAATTCGCCATTCACAATTCGCGCCGCCGACGTGAACGGGTGCGGCTCGACTTTGTTTCGATCGAGAATGTGCAGAACTTCAACCCCGCGCGCTTTCAGGTAATCGGAGATGAGACAGCGATGGCAGCGCCACCAAACAGCTTCCGCGCACATGATCGCGGTCGGACCTGATTGTTCCGCAAGATCGACAAGTCGCGCGATGCTGTTGCGAAAATCGTCCGTTTCCATGTAATCGGCGTAGCCGCGAAACGATTCATTGCGCCAGGCTGTGTTCTTTGAATCCGGCTTTGCTTTGCGCCGCCCGCCAAGTTCCGGAAAATGTTCATAGCGAATGCCGTGTCCGCCTAACGACTTTGCCAGCGCTTCGCGTCCGAACTGCGGGTAACGCTTCGAACCGGGAAACATCCGCACATCGGCGACGAGTTTGATCCCGTTCTCTTTCAAGAGCGAAAGGAAGATGTCGATCTTGCGCGTCGAATGTCCGATCGTCCAAATGCGCGAGATCATTTTTGGTTCTTTTGCTTTCAGGAAGTTCCCAGTTACGTTTCAGCCCCAATTAATAAACGAAAATGAAAAAATCACTCCTATCAGCAATCGTCGGCTTCGCTACATTGGCGCTTATGCAAGGCGCAGACACACCAACTCAACCCGCAGCCGGAGCTGCAGCACCGGATTTCAGTCTGTCGACCAGTGACGGATCGCAGGTCAACCTCAAGGATTTCAAGGGGAAATGGGTCGTCCTCTATTTTTATCCGAAAGACATGACGAGCGGTTGCACGATCGAAGCGAAGAATTTTCAGCGCGATTTGACGCAGTACGACAAGAGTGGCGCGGTCATTCTGGGCGTGAGCGTGGATAGCCCGGATTCGCACAAAGAGTTTTGCACGAAAGAAGGGCTTACGTTCAAATTGTTGGCCGATCCGGGCGGAAAAGTTTCAGCGCAATACGGATCGACCATGGACTACAAAGGCACGACGATGGCAGCGCGAAACACGTTCCTGATTAATCCGGAAGGAAAGATCGCCAAGGTTTATACGGGCGTGAAACCAGTCGAGCACAGCGAGCAGGTCTTGAAGGATTTGACGGAACTGAAAAAGAGCTAAGCAGATTTTATGGCCCAAAGAAAATCGATCGATTGCCGGGATTATCCGAGCGATAAGGGCTGCACTCTGAAAATTTCGGGCACGGAGCAGGAAGTGCTCGACGCCGCAGTGCAGCACGCGATTTCAGCGCACGGTCACAAAGATCCAGCCGAGCTGCGCGAGCAGCTCAAATCGATGCTCAAAGACGAGAGCGACTGACCCAGAGGCAATCGGACAGGACTTACAAGATTAACAGCAGCGCCGAGCATCCGGCGTCTGCATCTGCTGAAAAAACCTTCTCAATCCTGTTGATCCTGTCTCATCCAATTTTCTTGCGGAAGAGGAGCGCGCAAAAAGCGAAGAGCAGGATCGACATCACGATCAGGATAAGCAGCTGGGGCCAGTATTCGAAGAAATGCGCGCCGCGAAGAATGATGGCGCGCGCGAGTGAGATGAAATAGGTCGCGGGCAGAAGCGCGCCGAGTGCTCTGAAGATCCAAGGCATGGTTTCGCGCGGAAAGACAAAGCCGGAAAAGAAAACGCTCGGCAACATGAACACCATCGACATTTGCAACGCTTGCATCTGGTTCTCGGCCTTGGTCGCGACGAGCAATCCGAGGCTGAGCAATGCGAACACGTAGATGAGGGTGGCGAACATCATGGCCAGAACGTTGCCGGCGATCGGGACGCCGAACAGGAAACGCATGATCAAAAAAAGAATCGTTGCCATGGTCATGCCGATGCAGAGATAGGGCACGAGTTTCCCGAGCATCAGTCCCCAACGGCTCAATGGACTAACGAGCAAAGTCTCCAGGGTCCCCTTCTCGCGTTCGCGCACCACCGCCATTGCGGTGGCAAATGTGGTTCCGATTTGCAATACGATCCCAATCACGCCCGGAATGTAAAAGTTCGGGCTTTTCATCGCCGGGTTGTAAAGCATTTGCGGGCGAATATCGATCGGCACGTTGTGACGTCCGGTTTCGCGCAGGAGCGATTCGATCGATTGGGTCAGCGCAACGGAGAGCGCGGTGTTGAGCGCCTGCAGTGCGGTAGTCGAATTCGAACCGTCGACCAGCAATTGCGCCTGGGCGGAATAACCGGCGCGGATGTGCTGGGTGAATTTAGGTGGAATTTGCAGCCCCGCGTAGGCGCGGCCTTTGCGAATCTGGCTCGACATCTCATCGATGCTTTGCACTTCGCCAACAACGCGAAATGTTTCCGTGTTCACGAACCGGTCGATAAATTGCCGACTCTCGACCGTGCGATCTTCATTGAGAATGACCAGCGCCATGTGCTTCACGTCGGTGTCGAGCGCGTAGCCGAACGCAATCATCTCCACCAGCGGCGGAAAAAACATGAAGAACAACGTCATCGGATCGCGCCAGACGACGATGAATTCCTTGAACAAAATTGCGCCGAGTCCGCGAAAAGGAGCCCGTCTTTTCATTTACGCCGTCATCCCGAGCGAATGCGAGGGACCTCTCATTTGCTGATGAAACTTTCCCGAGAGGTCGAGCCACTTCGGGTTCAGTGTTTCGACCAACGCGTTCTTCTTGCTGCGCCTCCAGCCTTTGATTTCTTTTTCGCGACCGATGGCGTCCAGCGGATCATCGAAATTCTCGTAATATACAAGCCGATTTGCCTTGTAAGTCTTCGTAAAGCCTCTGACTTCGCCGTTCTGATGTTCCCATACCCGCCGAGCAAGATCGTTGGTAATGCCGGTATACAAAACAACCCGGCTGCGGTTCACCATCATGTAGACGTAGAAAGTGTTCGTCATTCTGTGAGGTCCTTCGCTCGGCTCAGGATGACAAACATCATCACGCCGCCTTCTCTTTTTGCTCCTCGGCCGCGTACTTCGCGCTCAGGGTAACGAAAACATCTTCGAGCGATGGACCGATCTCGTGGATTTCGGTGTGCCCGATGCCGACGTTGCGCAATTTTTCGTCGATCTCGTCGCGCCGCACATTTTCATCGACCAACAGGTGCATCGATTGACCGAAGACGGTCGCGCTGCGCACGCCTTCCATTTGCCGCATCGCTTGGAGCGCTTTGGTAACGTGATCGCAGGTGATATCGAGTCGCCGCGTCCCGGGCGGATTGACCTCGGGCACGCGCTTTAATTCATCCGGCTCGCCGCAAACGATCAGCTTCGACATGTAAATGTAACCGACGTGATCGCAACGCTCGGCTTCGTCCATGTAATGCGTGGTCACGAACAAGGTCATGCCGTTCGCGGTAAATTCGAAAAGCAAATCCCACAGTTCGCGGCGCGCGACCGGATCGATGCCGGCGGTCGGTTCGTCCAGAAACAAAACAGTCGGCTTGTGCATAAGCGAACACGCCATTGCGAGGCGCTGTCGCCACCCACCCGAAAGTAATGCGGCGCGCCGGTTGAGGTACGGCTGCAAATGCGTGATCGCGATCAATTCGTCCCGGCGTTTGATCAAGTCGCGCCCGTGCAATCCATAAAGCTTTCCAGAAAAGATTAAGTTTTCATTCGCCGTCAGCTCATCGTAGAGCGAAAATTTTTGCGACATGTAACCGATGATGTCTTTGATCGATTCGGTATCGCGCACCACGTCGTGACCATCGATGCGCGCCGTTCCCTCGCTCGGTTCCAAAATTCCGCAGAGCATTCGAATCACGGTAGATTTTCCGGAACCGTTCGGGCCGAGAAATCCAAAAATCGATCCTTTGCCGACCTTGAACGAAACGTGATCGACGGCGGTGAAGGTGCCGAAGCGTTTGGTCAGACCTTCGCACTCGATCATCGCTTCAGACATATAGAAATGAATTAGGAAAAAAGGAACGCAGGAGGAAAACAGCCAGATCCAAAACCATTCCTATTTTCCTGCTTTCCGAATTCATCGATCCGATTGCAGATTCATTTCACGTTTGGAAAATAAACATCCGCTGCCATTCCGGCGCGGAGACGATCGTCATCACTCGGCAATCGGATCTTGACGCCAAACACCTGCCGGATCCGGTCCTCGATCGTCTGCACGTTGCGCGGCGTGAACTCGGCCTGACGATTGACCTGCTCGACCACGCCCGGAAAATCTTTCCCCGGAAACGAATCGACTCGAACCCGGACCTGATCTCCGATTTTAATTTTTCCAAGCCACGGCTCAGGCACATAGACACGGACCCAAAGATGTTGGGGAAGCAGCAGAGTTGCGACCTCCTGGCTAAATGGCGGCACCAGAATGTCGCCCACCTTCACATTGAGCACTTCGAGGATCGATTCCGCCGGGGCCTTGACTTGCATCTCGGCAAGCTGGGCGTCGATATCAGCGAGTTGGGCCCGCGCCTGAATGACGCGTGTCTGCGCAGCCGCAACTATCTTGTCTTGCGACGTGGCCGAACTGGCAGCCTTCTGCGCGTCAGTTGGTGAAACTACTTTTCGCGTGAGCAGTTCCTGCTGGCGTTTGGCTTCGTCACGCAGAAATTCCAACAAGGCCACTTGCGACTCGGCATCGTGTGTAGCGCTGTCGATCTGAGCGACGGCGAGATCTCGGCGCGCTTTCAGTTCGGCCGCATCCAACTCGACAATTGGTTGCCCGGGTTGGAGTTTGTCGCCCTCCTGCGCGAAAATTTTCTGCACGCGTCCGCTCATCCGCGGACCGACGTGCACCTCATCCACCTCAATCGTTCCGGAGACGGCGTTCTTCCGATTTCCGCACGACGAAAGGAAGATCGACAACGCCAGCGCAAAAAATGCGCAAAGCATCCCAGCGCTAGAATTTTGAATGAAGAATTTGCTCGCGAGTTGCATGGAATCCCAAGAATGCAATCAGCCGATGGTGCGGGCCTTTCCGGTGAGTGCGCCTT
>JBEEHZ010000193.1:0-3786 GCA_041167705.1 Verrucomicrobiota bacterium
TACGGTAGCCGCCGTGGAAACGATTTGGTCATGACACGCGGGACGTTTGCGAATGTGCGGATCAAAAATCTAATGGTCCCGGGGACAGAGGGCGGCGTAACTAAGCATTATCCCGACGGCGAGACGATGTCGATCTTCGATGCCGCGATGCGTTATCAAAAAGAGAAAGTGCCGCTCGTTATTTTAGCTGGGACGGAGTACGGCACGGGCTCGTCGCGTGACTGGGCAGCAAAGGGGACCAAACTTCTTGGAGTGAAAGCAGTGGTCGCCACGAGCTTCGAGCGAATCCATCGTTCGAACCTTGTCGGCATGGGCGTGTTACCGCTGCAATTTCTCGACGGCGTAACGGCGCAATCACTCGGACTGGATGGCTCACAAACTTTTTCGATCGGTGGTTTGTCCGACGCGATGCAACCGGGGCAGCGACTAACCCTGGAGATCCAAAGCAAAGAAGGCCAGAAGCGTTACGTGCCAGTCAAATTGCGAATCGATACGCCGATCGAGATCGATTATTACCGGCACGGCGGGATTCTGCCGTTCGTGTTACGGCAATTGCTCGCGAAGTAAAACCTTAATCGGCGAACCGTCGGCAATGAAACTGGAACGTGGAGGCTGACTCAGCGTTTCATTGAATTGTTTGCCATAAAGCGCGGCTACATCTGCAGACAACTGGAACGTCTCGGCACTCCAAATTTTCCAGCGCGAATGCTCGACTCGATACTCGCTGCAACCGGCACGGACGCGAGTGTAACCCCAGTAATGTTCGGTGATGAATTCAGCGTGTGATCCGGCGGCAATTGTTTGCGGCTCACCGCTTGCGCTCATCTTGAGCGATTCCCATTTGCGTCCGCGTCGCCAGGAGTATTCCACGCTCAACTTAAGATCGACATGATCGATGTGATGTTTCATCGGCAAGGCGACGTAATTTTCTCCATAGAACGTGCGCGCGACCACAGCAATCGCGCGACGCGGAACTAATTCACGAATGAAGACAACACCGCGCCGCCAGGTGTCCGCGGATTTCTTTCGCACGTAAAAGCGAAGATTCACTTCCTCGAAGTCGCGATGCAGCGGGATGGGCAGCCCGAGCAAACGAGTGTCGAGAAAAAGAAAGCCGACCACACTGAGAAAGGTTTCGCCGTTTTCGTAATCGATTTCAGTTCCAGGCGGGACGAGCGGCGCGACGATCTTCCGATCGACAACGAAGTTGAGCATGGCGAGGTATCGCCAGTTGGCGGTGAGAAATGGACTCACCCCGAAACTCTAGCGAGATTGACCGGCGGTCATAGACCGCCGCTACAGTTTTAGTGCAGCAACTTCTCGAGCGAGGCGTCCGGCTCGGCCCCGAGCGAAGTGGCCATGGCGTAATGACGCTTGGCTTGTTCTTTCGACGGCGGCGACGAGGTGGCGTAAATCACAGCCAGATTGAAATGCGCGTCGGCGTAATTTGGATTGTCCGAAATTGCTTCGAGCAATTCTTTTTCGGCGGCTTCCTGCCAGCCTTTCTGACTCGCAGTGATGCCGAGGTAATTGTGCGCTGTTGCGCTCTTCGGATTGAGTCCGAGCGATTTCGTCAACTCAGTTAGCGCCTCGTCAAATTTCGATTGCCGATAATAGACGATGCCGAGCGTGGTGTGAGTGAATTCATCTTTAGGCGAGAGCGCGACCGCCTTTTTCAACGTCAACTCGGCTGCCTTCAGTTTGCCGGTGCGAAAATAGACCACGCCAAGATTGGAGAGCGAATAAAGATTGTTCGGCGTCTTGGTTAGGATTTCCTGATAAATTTTTTCCGCCGAACGGTATTTGCCCTTATCGAAATGTTCCTTGGCTTGCCGGGCAAGATCGACAACATCCTCAGGAACGTTCGGTTTGAAGATGCTCGGAACCGTGTAGCCAGTTTGTCCAGGCGGCGCGTTTGAGGCGATCAGATCGCTGTTCGGTTTTTCAGCCGTGATTGTGGCGGAGCCAGTCGTCTTTGTGTTTTTAGCGAAACTGAAACTGGCTTTGACCGCGCCCGGATTGTCGTCGGAAATCGAAACGACCGGTTGTCGGAGCAAAGCGAGCTCATCGGTGGTGAGTCGGGTCACCGGTTGGGCCAGCAATTGAATCTGCTGAGTCAACGTTTCCGATTTGATTTGCAGTTTGTCGAACTCGGCCAGCATCAGCTTTTTCGCCTGATCGCGCCGCGCTTCTTCCTGACGCTCGCGCACGATGATGTTGCGCAACATTTCATTCTCTTTTGTCAGCTTGGCCGTTTCTTCAGGCGTTGCGCCGACCAGTTTGACCTGCTCGAGCTGCTTGCTCGCGTCGTCGAGCTGCGATCGCAATTGCGCGACCGTAGTTTCGTAAGTCTGATTTTGTTTCTGGCTGGCGGCGAGCTGCTGCTGAAGATCGCCGATCTGTTTTTTTACATCCGCGAGCTCTTTTTCTTTCTTCGGTTTGTCCGCGCTGATCTCGCGCACCGTTTTCTCCGCGTCCGCCAGCTTCTGCTTCAGATCCGAATTTTCCGCGACCAACACTTCAACGCGCTGCTCCGTATTCTTCAATCCCTTCAAGTGCGCGAGCGCGTCATCGCGTTCTTTGTTTGCACTCGCGATTTTTTGGTCCGCCTCAGTCGCGCGCGCATTCGCTTCATCGCGATCTTTGCTGGCGGAGGCTCGCTGTTGATCGGCGCTTGCGACTTTTGCATTGGCGTCGTCCCGTTCTTTTTCGGCGGCGCCGCGGCCTTGCTGCGCCGTAACGAGCGCTTTCTTCAACTGCGTAATTTCGGATTTGAGGGATTCCTGCGTTTTGCTGTCGTTCGAACCGGCGGCCGCACTTTTCTTCAACGAAGCTTGCGCTTCAGTCAATTGATCACGCACTTGCTTCTCAGCGGTTTTCGCTTTGCCGAGATCGCCCTGAGCTTTATCCAGTTTCGATTTGGTGTCATCGAGACGGCTGTTCAACGATTGCTTTTCATTTTCAGCCGCGCTCATCTGGGTGCGCGATTTTTGCAATTCAGCTTCGAGTTGATCGACTCGATCGCGCAGTTTGCGAGTGGCCTGCTCGATCGCAACCTCGTTCGGTGTACTGGACGGAGCCGGCTTCGGTGCTGGCGGCGGCGCTGCGGGTTGTTTGGCGACTTGGGCCGGTGGCGGTTCTGGCAGAGCCGCGGTGTTTTCAACAGTCGGCGCGGCCGTGGTTACATTTTCCTGGGTCGAAGCTCTGTCTTGCACCCGCAGAATGCTCTCGCTCACTTTTCGGCCGCGATATTCGACGATGGCGGGTTGCCAATCCGGATGGCCCTTACGCAATTGTTCGAGAAGGCTTCCCGCAAAACGATACTTGGCGAGGGCGGCTTTAAATTGGTTTTCGTGCTCGAGTTTTTCGCCCTGCTGCGACGTCATGTACGCTTTCAGGAACGTCTCGCTCGGATCATCCGATTGGGCGGTCAACGTCGACAGGGATAGACAAAAGACCAAGGTGGCGAGCAGGATCGACCCAATTTTCTTCATGGAGCGCGGCGTGTGGACGATAACAAACCGAGTGCGGGTTGCAACGAAACGATGGGGCATCGTGATAGGCAGAAGCGGAGAGTGTGCCACAGGCGCGGCGTTCTTTGCGCGTTTGCAATCACGCGTCTAAAAACTAGAATCTGAATCCCGACGGTGGTCGTAGCTCAATGGTAGAGCCCCAGGTTGTGGTCCTGGTTGTTGCGGGTTCGAGTCCCGTCGACCACCCTGTTTTGCAAATCCCAAGCAAAGCGGGATGGCACGGCCAGTGCTAAATATTCGACCCGTGAACAAC
>JBEEHZ010000194.1:0-8326 GCA_041167705.1 Verrucomicrobiota bacterium
GCGGCCGTGCCAAATGTAACGCGCTTCACTCAAAAGATCGTGCACTTGATAAGCGTCTCCCTCCATCGAACCAAACTGATCGATTGGAACATCGATAAACGAATGTTGTTTCCGATGCGGATCGAGATTGACCACAACCAAAATGATGTTGTCGCGCGCCGCGGTCATTTTCCCGTAACAAATAATCGCGTCATTGTCGGCGTCATGAAAACGCAGGTTCTCGTAAAAGCGGAGCGCGCGATTTGTCCGCCGGATTTCGTTCAAGCGCGTGATCCACTCTTTGATGTTGCCGGGCGCGTCCCAGTCCCGTTCTTTCAATTGGTACTTCTCAGAATCGAGGTATTCCTCGCGTCCCGGCAACGCTTCGTTCTCGCAAAGCTCGTATCCGCTGTAGATCCCGTAAAGCGGTGAGAGTGTCGCGGCCAGCACCGCGCGAATAATGAAAGCTGGGCGCCCGCCATCCTGTAAAAAAGGCGGCAGAATATCGGGCGTATTCGGCCACAGGTTTCCCCGAAAATATTCGCGCATCTCTGTTTGCGTTAGCTCGGTCAAATATTCCGTCAGCTCCTGCTTTGTATTTCGCCACGTGAAGTAGGTGTAACTTTGGCTGAATCCGGCCTTGGCCAGCTCTTTCATCATCTTCGGCCGGGTGAACGCTTCGGCGAGGAAGATCGTGTCCGGATATTTTTCGCGAACGCGTGTGATCAAGTATTCCCAAAACGCGACTGGTTTGGTGTGCGGATTATCGACTCGGAACGTGCGCACACCGTGGTCGGCCCAGAAAAGCACGATGCTCACCATTTCGGCCCAAAGTTCGGCCCATTTTTCGCAGCGAAAGTTCAGCGGAAAAATATCTTCATATTTCTTTGGCGGGTTCTCTGCGAATTTAATCGAGCCGTCGGGTCGTTGATAAAACCAATCGGGATGTTCGCGGACGTAGGGATGATCCGGCGAACAATTGATCGCGAAATCGAGCGCGATCTCCATTCCGCGTTTTCGCACTTCGCCTTGCAGCCAATCGAAATCTTCCAGTGAGCCCAGCGCCGGCTCGACCGCCTTGTGACCGCCGGCCTCACTGCCGATCGCCCAAGGGACGCCCGGATCGCTTGGTTCAGCAGTCACGGAATTATTTCGACCTTTGCGATTGGTGTGACCGATCGGATGAATCGGCGGGAAATAAATCACGTTAAAGCCCATTGCTTTCGCGTCGTCCACCCGCGGCAAGCAATCACGAAATCTCGATCCAATATCGCCATTGCCCTCGGCCGAGCGCGGAAAAAATTCGTACCAGGCCGCGATTTGCGCTTCCTTCCGCTCGACAATGACCCGCGGTGGGGGCGTGTATTGCGTCGCCCAGGAACGGTCCGGATAAGTCGCCATCAACACTTCCAGCTCGCCCGAATGGACGATGTTATTAATCTGCGCGTTGTCCGCGGTGCGAATACACTCCGACAGCTCGCACAGCCGCGTTGAATCATCTGCGACATGGGCACGTTTTCCGGCCACTTCAATCAAGGCCGCGCCTTCGAGTGCTTCAGCAGTCAGATCTGAAATTCCGGCCTCGAATTTTTTTGTAAACTCGTCACGCCAGCTCCGAAAACTGTCGGTCCACGCTTCGACCGTGTATTCATAAACGCCGATCTCATTCAGCGAACAAATCCCGCGCCAACGATCGTTGTCGACAAGCGACATGGCCGTCTCGTGCCATCGAGCTTGACCAACCAGTCGCCATTTCAAAGCTGCAGCCACGACGTCGTGACCGTCTTTAAAAACATCGGCTTCGACGGCAAGATCGTCTTCAACGATGCGCTTGACCGGGTAACGTCCGCCGTCAATCAACGGCCGAATGTTCTCGATAACTGCGCTGGGAAAGGCCCGAGCCATGGGCCTTCAATCAACAGAAATTAACCGGATGCGAAAGAAGAAATCGCGCTGCGGAAGATCGACAACGAATCAGGCGGCAAAATAAAATGCGCACTCGTAGAGCCCGCTCGCGCGCGTTTCCTCGCGCCGGACGCTCGTTCCGAGAACTGCTTCAAACATGTCCTGCTCGAGCCGGCCAATGATCGGGAATTTCTCGAGCAAATTAAAAATCGGCGAATGACATTCCAAAATCTGCGGGCCCTCTTTCTCCGAAGGAAGGAACTGGGACATGTAGCCTTCGCCATCGCGCACTTTGGCCAGCCATTTCGCGCGGTCGGCCACGTTCTCCCCTTTCACTTTCGCCTTTAACTCCGCGGTCCGTCTTTCAAACAAGTTGTAAAGAAGCTTCTCCGGCGCGTTCGCTCCGTAGATGTCGCTAATTGATTTGAGCAGCTCAAGCGTAAACTCATTGCTGTCGCTCGGGAAAAGATCGTGGCTCCGTCGGGTCAGCCGATAAACCATTTCCGGCCTTCCCATTTTTTGCGGGCGTCGCCAGGTATCGAGATAACCATCCCGCTGCAGGGTGAGGCAATGCTGCTTGATCCCCATGTAACTCATTCCCATTTTTTCGACGAGCTCGTTCACGGACATGCCTTTAGTGCGCTTGAGAGAGTTGACAATTTCAAGCCGCTGCGTGCGGCCGATCTCTGAGAGCAATCGCTGGTTCATGGGTGCTATCACAATATTGCGTGGACTTTACACGCCTTGATCTTCAAAAGGCAATACCTAAAAATCACGCAACTCGCGGACGCAAACGAGATTATATCGACTCGAATGGAAGGTCGACAACTTCCGCGGGAACGCCAGGATGTTCCGCCGACGTCGCTTCCACTCTGGATCCCGCCGAATTAAACCCGCGCTTTATGTAAGCAAGCGCGATTTCTCGCTCCCGGCTCCGCGTGCCACTCGTGATCCAGCCGGTTTCCTTTCCTTCGGGACCGGTCAATCGCATGCCCGAGACCAGCGGAACATTTTTCACCGAAACCAATCCACACAGTTGCTTATTTCGTTGTCCCGACATTTTCATGCGCGAAATCGTTTCCTGACCAATGTAGCAGCCTTTGTCATAATCGATGCAGCGCTGCTCAAGGTTGGCTTCGACCGGAATGATGTCACCGGTCAATTCACGTCCCCACCGCGGAATTCCTTGTTCGATGCGGAAAACTTCCGCGCAACGTTCATCGCAAAGCTCAAACTCTTTCGATAATTCGGCCACAAGCTGATCATGGTCGGCTGCTTCGATCCAAATATCATGACCCTGCGGCCCGAAGCGATTTATCGAGACGACCTGTGTAGCGAACGAAAAAGTTGAATGGGGC
The DNA here is from genome assembly GCA_041167705.1 of Verrucomicrobiota bacterium. Taxonomy (GTDB): domain Bacteria; phylum Verrucomicrobiota; class Verrucomicrobiia; order Chthoniobacterales; family UBA10450; genus AV40. Next base: position 3,243 of record JBEEHZ010000194.1, read on the forward strand.
ACGCCGATCACATGAAAGATCGACAATCGCGCGGTCACGTCTTCGATCTGCACGTCGTCGGCGATGATGTAGCGCTCGAGTCGTGCTTGCAGCGTTGATTGAAGCGCCGGATCGGCATCCAAAATAAACGAACCCCCTTTCACGTGCGCAAAGAGGTGAGCATCCATTTTGCCTTTGGCGGTCAAGACGCATGCTTCAATCGCGTTCGTCTCTGTCGTCTTCCGAATATCGTTTGTCAGTTGTCCGTTCAGGAAACGCAAACCATCGATGCCACTGACGCGCAGCTTCACCCGCGCGGAAAGATCGAAAAATGCGCGGTCGAGCGATCGAAGTTGCGCCGTCATTCCCTGGCGCAGTTAGTTTTAAGATTCGTCCGGGCGCGCACTTTCGCCACGGAGCAATTTTGCGAGCAGATCCATCGGGGACTTGGTCGCGGCCGATTGTTCAGGCTCCGACCCAGGCGCCGCTTCGGCCGAAACAACTTCCTGTGCGGGGGTTCCCGGTGGATTTGGTTCAACCGCAGCCGGTATTGATTCGACGATCGCTTCCGCCGGCACGACTTGTTCCATTGCTGGCTGAGCTTGCGGCGCTGGCTCCTCTAGAGGTGGCACAACATCAACATCTGGCTGCACGGCAGCGGCGACCTCCCCCATGCTCGAGATCGTCGCCGCCGGTTCAATCGGCGGCGGTTTTTCAAAAAGTTCCAAGTCCTGTTCGACTGCGGGCACCTGCATTTCCGGAAAATATTTGCGCGCGACGACTGAAAAATCCTCCTCGGCATAACCGCGTTGCTCCTGCTCGAGAAGTCGATCGCGCGCGGCAGTAGTAACGGCCAGCTCCAAGTGATGGGACAATCCCAGCCGGCCCGCAATCAGCATGTCCTTGAGCATGTGTTTGAGCGCGAAGTGCGGCTCGAAGTTGCCTTCGATCATCTTTGGCAATTTCATCGACAATGTTTTGGAATAACTGGCGTTGTTTTGAAGCGCGGCCACGAACTTGTCGGAAGAAACACCGGCCTGATTAATCAGCGCCAGCGCTTCGGCCAATGCCTGAACACTCGCGCTAGTAACGATGTTCGTGGCCAGCTTGACCACTGTGGCCTGGCCGATCTCACCGATCTCGATGATTTCTTTGGAGCTCGCCTCCAGAATCGGGCGCGCTTCTTTCAATGCTACTTCATCGCCCGCTACGTAAAAAACGAGCTCGCCTTTTTCCGCACCCAGTTTGCTCCCGGTGAACGGCGCTTCCACAAAACGCGCCCCGCGGCGTTCCACTAAATCGGCGGCAGCTCGCATCGAGTGCGGCGCAACTGTCGGATGGGCAATGACGATGTGACGCGGCGCCAGCGCCGGCGCCATTTGTCGGACAACATCCAAAAGCGCGTCGTCGTCCGAAACGAAGATCTGAATGTAGTCGCACATCTCGGTCAGCTCGGCCGGCGCGCCCACGAAATTCGGGACCGGGCGCGGGTTTCGGTTCCAGACAAAAACGTGAAAACCTTGACGACGCAGATTTTCCGCGACCCGGCTTCCGATGATGCCGAGACCGATCACACCGACATTTTTTCTGGTTCGACGCGCCATTGAACTTTTCGCGGCTTGTTCGCACCTTTGGCCGCCTGTTCAGCCTGGGGCGAAAACCGGCATCGTGCAATCCAGAAGTTCGGCCAGACCGGGGCTAGAGCGGCCGCAAATAGTCGGTTTGAGAGCTAAGATCGCCAATTAGCTGTTGGATCGCTGTGGCCCGCTTCTGATTGGCCAGCTCGATAGCGATGTCCTTGCAGGCTTCATCGAAACTCTTTTGTCGTGGCGGCTGAACATCGATCAAGTTGAGGATGTGAAAGCCGAGACGCGTTCGGATCGGTTTGCCGATCTCGCCTGGATGCATTTTCCCCGCCGCCTCAACAAAATCGGATGGCATGCGAGTGGCGGAGAGATAACCAAGATCGCCGCCGCGCAGTTTCGTCGCCTCGTCTTCCGAATTTTCCGCCGTCAGCGCGGCGAAATCTCCACCGCCAGCCAAACGGACGGAAAGCGCATCGATCGCGGTTCGTTTCGCTTCGACAATCTCGGGGGCGGTTTCTGGCGGCGCCGCCAAAAAAAGATGACTGACGTGAAGCCGCTCCGGAACAAAGAAATTCGCCGGATGCGACTCGTAGAAGGCGCGACATTCCGCTTCGGTCACTTCGAGTTCGGGCGCGACTCGCTTTGAAATCCACTGCCGCGCGCGCAAATCATTTCCGAGCGTTCGCCAAAGCGAAGGCGTAACGAAACCGCTCTCGTGCAATGCTTGTCCCCAGGTTTTGTCGTCGCGAAATTGCGACCGCAGCAGATCGAGTTGCCGGTTCACATCCGCTCGCGGGATCCTTTCCGAATCCGAGCCCATTACTAAAGCGGCTTTCGCGATCAGATCCATCAGGGCCGATTGCCGCTCGATATTCGTTCCTTCAACGCGATCGGATCCTGCGAGATAGTGCGATTCGTTCAGCGTTCGATCGACATCGGCCTGATAAATGCCGTGACCATGAACCAACGCCAACAAATGACCGCGACGACAGATCGTTCCGAGTTTTTCGCGGAGAATAACTGAACGCGCGACCAAGTGACCGCAGCAGCTTCCGGCGACACAGCAACCTGCGAGCAAAATCCAGAGTGCCGCAGCGCGCCTCATTTGAATGCGAATTGTGAGAGATAATAAAGCGCCACCGAGCCGACAATCTGAAGACTTTGCGGACTCAGCTTGTCCATCGTGTCGTCGGCCGTGTGCCAGTAGCTAAAACGAAAATCGATCAGATCGATAACTGGAATTCCGATCGCGTTCAGCGGCGTGTGATCGTCAGTAACATCCTGATCATAATAAGTAAAGTAGCTACGCACATTGAGCGCCTCAGCCGAGGCGAAAAGGTCTCGTGAGATGTTCGGTGGTGAGTTTGGCGGAATCGTAACTTTCAATGAGCGATCGCCAATCATGTCGAAGAGGATGCCGCCTCGAAACGATTTGGCGGATCCGCCTTGCGCAAGCTCGTGGGCAAAGTGACGACTGCCGTAGATCCCGTCCGTGTCGCTAAAATTCTCGAAAGCCTCTTCGCCATCGAAGAAAACAAGTTCAATCTTTTCTGCCAGACGCGGCTGTTGAGCCAACACTCTTGCCAATTCCAGAAGCAACCCGGTGCTCGATCCGCCGTCATTCGCACCGACAAACCGAAACGTATCGAAGATCTTCGTGTCGTAGTGCGAACAAAGCAGAAAGAGATTGTTAGCCTTCGTTGCTGTGCCAAAACGCGCGATCAGATTTACGAAGCGAACCTGGCCGCGCGGCGTGTTGTCTGTGAACGCCTGCTCGGTCACGTTCCAACCGGAAGATTTGAGTTCTTGTTTGATGTACGCGCGCGACTTTTCGATTGCGTTGGATTCCGGTGGTCGCGGACCGAAGTCGACCAACCGCTGCACATGGGCGAGTGCTTTATCGCCGGAAAATTGCGTCCGTATATCTAGACGGTCCGCTTTGGCACATGCAGCGGCGAGAATAACGCACCCACACGACAGACTCACTCGCCCGAAAGATAACGACATCTTGAAGCTGGCTCAGCGATCGCTGGAACCCAAACCAACGATGCTCAAAATGCGCTGAAGATCGTCATCGCCGTAGTACTCGATTTCGATCCGGCCGCGTTTTGGTCCATGATGAATCGAGACGTTGGTCCCCAGATGTTGTCGCAATTTGTCCTGCAAATCAGCGATCGTCACAGACGTGACCGCGATTTCCGCAGTCCGCCGCGTCCTCTTTTTCCAGCCGCCGAGATGTCGCGCAATCAGACGTTCGGTTTGGCGCACGCTTGCGTTGCGACGCAAAATAGTCTCGGCCAGTTTCAACTGTTCCTCCGCCGCTTTCACCCCGAGCAAAACTTTTGCGTGCCCAACCGAAAGCAAATCCTGTCCGACCCAGGTTTGGATCTGCGGATGCAAATCGAGCAAGCGAATCGCATTTGCGACCGCGGCGCGGCTGCGGCCAACCTTGACCGCAATATCCTCCTGTCGCATTCCGAACTCCTCGGCCAATCGCGAATAGCCTTGTGCCTCTTCGATTGGATTCAGATCGGCCCGCTGGAGGTTCTCGATCAACGAAAGCTCAAGCACTTCCAAATCGCTCGCCGCCCGGACGACGACCGGGACTTCGGCAAGTCCGATCTCCTGTGCGGCGCGCCAGCGGCGCTCACCCGCGATCAGTTCATGGCGCCCATCGATGCGCCGGACAATGAGCGGCTGAATGATTCCGTGTTGGCGAATTGAATCGACTAATTCCTGCAACGCTTCGGGCGCGAAGTTTTTCCGCGGCTGCAACGGACTCGGAACAATCGTAGCCAGGCGCACTTGATGAACAGACTCGCCAAGATCGACAACTTCGCGAACAGGCAATGGTCGAGTGCCGATGAGTGCGCCGAGACCCTTGCCGAGACCGGTCTTCGCCATCTTCGCCATGTGTTTGAGGCTATCGGAAGCGCTCGAATAACGCAAATGGCAATCAGAAACGCGCGAGTTGTTGCGTGGCCTTTAGCTGACAGATAGCATGCGGAATGTGGCGCGCACCCGAAGTCTTTACTCTCGGACATTCTCCGGATCCGGATGACGCGTTCATGTTTTACGCGATCGCGAAAAATAAAATCGATCTGCGCGGTTATCGTTTCGAACACCGGCTGGAAGATATTCAAACACTGAATGAGCGCGCAATTCGCGGAGAGCTGCATATTTCGGCGATTTCCATCCACGCCTACGCTTACGTCGCCGAAAAATATGCACTGCTTCCATGCGGCGCGAGCATGGGCGACGGCTACGGGCCCCTGGTCATCAGAAAACGCCGAACGCCAAACGCCGAACATCCAATCTCGAATGCAGATGTCGATGTTCGCGATGAATTACGCCGCCTTGTAATTGCTGTTCCTGGGAAAATGACGAGCGCGTATCTGGCGCTGCAACTTTATCTCGGCGATTTCAAACACGTCGTGGTTCCTTTTGATCAGATCTTCGAGGCCCTGAATCGCGAAGAGGCGGAGGCAGGTTTAATTATTCATGAAGGTCAACTCACTT
>JBEEHZ010000195.1:0-2837 GCA_041167705.1 Verrucomicrobiota bacterium
ACGTGAAGTTTTACTTCATTCCCGGGTTTTATCGGCTGCAATAACGCCAAAACGGTGGAAGAAAGGCGAGGCTCAGTCTTTCGATTGCAACAGCCCTTCGATCGTCTGTTCCAGTTCCGACGCTGAAACCGGCTTCTTTAAGTAAGCATCGCCGCAGACCGACAGCGCGGCTTCCTGTTCCTCATCGCTAGCATAAGCAGAATAATACAGCGCCGGCACGCTCGGCTGCAGGTTGTGGATCTTTTGGCACAATTCGATCCCGCTCCCATCCGGAAGCTTCACGTCCAAAATGCAGAGGTCGAATTTCAACTGTCTGGCCAATTCCAACGCTTCCGCGTTCGTTCCTGCCGTCGCCACGACATAGCCAAACTCGCGCAATGAAGCCGAGATCATTAGGCGAATGTCGGGATCATCGTCAACATGGAGGATTCGCGGGTTCATGGTCTTGCTCTTTTCAGCACTCATTGGGCCAGAAATTGTGGAAATCGTTAGATCGACATCCAGGCAGTGGCAATACCGCCAACGACGCCGAGCCCGACGCCGCTGATGTTTTCCAAAATGGTGTGACGCGAAAGAAACAGTCGCGACCAGAAAACGAGTCCTGCCAGAATTAATGCCGCCGAACCACAAAACAGGTTCACACGAAAGAGAATCACAGTGCAGTAAGTCGCAAACAAAGTGTGGAGCGAGATTTTGGACCAATGATTTGTGGTCGCGGCTGCGATCAGCAACAGGAGCGTGATCACGCCGCCGCGAAGAATGTAACGCGGCGCACTCGCCAGCCACATCGCAATTGTGCCGAGAGCGGAGAGCGGAACCGCGATCGGATAAAAACGTTTTCGTTCTTCGCGCACGGAAACGTCGGCATCGCGCCACCGGCCGGAACGGACACCGAGGAAAAGCAAAACGCCCATCGGCGCGATCACGGCGAGAAAAAGCGCGCCGATCAATCCGATCGCTCTGCCTGAGGTGAGCTGCGTTGCGAGAACAATGCCAACGCTGATTGTGACAAACACCAGCGGATGTCCGATCCACGAAACAACAACGGCCAGTCGACGCGATAGGATCGACATTCGATAAGATCGACAATCAGTGCGCCGGCAGAACTTTTCCGCTGACTTCACCGAAACCAACGCGATGGCCGTTGCCCTGGCACCAGCCACTGATCGAAAGAGTGTCCTCGTCTTCGAGCCATTTGCGAGTCTCGCCGTTGGGCAATTTCAATGGGTTTGCGCCGCGCCAGGTCAACTCGAGCATGCACCCGCGAGATTCTTCGCTTTCGCCGCTGATCGTACCGCTCGCGAGCAAATCGCCGGGCTGAAGATTGCAGCCGCCGACGGTGTGATGCGCGAGTTGCTGCGAAATGCTCCAGTAAAGGTTTTGAAAATTCGTTCGCGTGAGTGTGTGCGGCGTTTTCATCTTTGCCGTTTGCAATCTCGCTTCCAGCTGAATGTCGAACGTGAAATCGCTTTTGGCGCTGAGATACGACAATGGTTCGGGATCTTGTCGCGGCAACGGTTTACGAAATGGCTCGAGCGCTTCCAACGTCACAACCCATGGCGAAATGCTGGTGCAAAAGTTCTTGGCTAGAAACGGGCCGAGCGGTTGGTATTCCCACGCTTGGATATCACGCGCGCTCCAGTCGTTCATCAAGATCAAACCAAAAATGTGGTCGGGCGCACGTTCGATCGTTACCGGTTGGCCTAACGAATTGCCAGGACCGATCAGGAACGCCATCTCAAGCTCGTAATCCAAGCTTTTGGTCGCGCCAAAGATCGGCGCCGCTGCATCCGGTGGCTTGGTTTGTCCCTGTGGGCGCCGCACTTCTGCTCCACTCACTACTACTGAGCTCGCGCGACCGTGATACGCGACCGGCAGCCATTTCCAATTCGGCATCAGCGCGTTCTCCGGACCGCGCAACATCGTGCCGACATTGTGGGCGTGATGATAGGACGAATAAAAATCGGTGTAGTTGCCGATTTTGACCGGCAACTGCATCACCACATCAGCCTGCCGATGAAAAACGCGCTCCCGCAATTTCCTGTCGTCGCGCAACGTCGCCGTTTCAGCGGACAGAAGCTTTTGTAGAATCTCGCGCACTTTGCGCCAGGCAGGTCGCCCGAGCGCGAGAAATTCATTCAACGAGTTCTGTGAAAGCACCTCGCCGCTTTGTAGATCGCGGAATTGTCCCGCTTCTTCCAGAACGGAAAGATCGACAACGTACTCGCCAAGCGCGACGCCGACCCGCGCTGCGCCATCCCGTGGTTTAAAAACGCCGAATGGAAGATTCTCCAGTGGAAAATGTGAATCGCGCGGAACGTCGATAAACGATTTGAGCGCCATCAAGAAAGAATATTTAGCGGGCGCAAATCCTCGCGCGGCTCGTCAAAGCTGCAGCTGCCGAACGAAGTCACGAATTTTCGCCGAGCCTTAATTCGATCAAGAGTGATTTCGTAATCATGCCAGGCAAAGACTGTGTCGTGGAATTCAAATGAACTCGAACGCTGGTCCTCGAGCATCTCAATCGTTAGCGCTTCGCCCCAATGATGCTCGGCCGAAAGAACACCGGCTCCGAGCACATTCAAAAATCCGTGCATTTCGGTTTTTACTTCGTCGCGAAATTGCCGGATCGGATGATGGAGGCCGGCGGTGAATTTGATTGGAATGTGGTGCTTGGTTGAAGCAAGGATTGCCCGCGCTATCTGCACCGAGCTAGGAAAGGAATCTACCGTCACGCCGCCAGTCCGCAGTTTGTAGCCGAACGCCGGCTGCTTCGCGCGCGCGAGCAAGGCAATCGTTTGCTCTGCCGATTCGGCCGGTGTTTCCCAGAAAGTTTG
>JBEEHZ010000196.1:0-4234 GCA_041167705.1 Verrucomicrobiota bacterium
GTCCTGAACGATGGGGCCGAGACGGACCTCGATCTCGGACATTACGAGCGCTTCACCAATTGCGTTCTGTCGCGCCATAACAATCTCACCAGTGGTCAGGTTTACGAGTCGGTCATCCTAAAAGAACGGCGCGGCGATTATCTCGGCAAAACTGTCCAGGTGATTCCGCACGTCACTGACGAGATCAAAGATCGGATTCGCGAGATTTCCGACGAAACCAAATACGACGTCGTCATCACTGAGATCGGTGGGACAACCGGCGACATCGAAGGTCTGCCCTTTCTCGAAGCGATTCGGCAATTCATCCTCGAAGTTGGGAGCGAGAACGTCATAACCATGCACGTCACGCTCGTGCCCTACATCAAGGCCGCGGCCGAACTGAAGACGAAGCCGACGCAACAAAGCGTCGCCAAATTGCGCGAGATCGGTCTGCAACCACAGGTTCTGATTTGCCGGAGCGAGAAACCGATCGACCGCGAGCTGCGTCAGAAGCTTTCCATGTTCTGTAGCGTATCGGAGAAGGCGGTGATCGAGGCGCGCGATGTTGAGCACACGGTTTACGAAGTCCCGCTGATGCTGCACGCCGAGGGACTGGACAAACTCGTTTGCGATTTGTTGCACCTGAAAACGCCGGAGCCGGACCTGACGAATTGGAAGAAATTTGTCGACTGCGTGATCAGCCCGCAAAAACGAGTGAAGATCGCGGTTGTCGGGAAATACATTCATTTGCAGGACGCTTACAAAAGCATTTACGAATCACTCACTCACGCGGCGGCAAGTCAGGATTGCGGAATTGAGTTGAAGCTGGTTGATGCTGAGTCGTTGCAGGATCGCGTCGGCGCGCAGCTCAAAGATGTTGCCGGAGTTTTAATTCCAGGCGGTTTCGGCGAGCGCGGCGTCGAAGGAAAAATCAAAGCGGCCCGTTACGCGCGCGAGCACGGGATTCCCTATCTCGGCCTCTGCCTGGGCATGCAGGTCGCAACGATCGAATTCGCGCGCGATGTGTGCGGAATTGCGAAAGCGAACAGCACCGAGTTCGATCCAAAGACGCCGGACCCGGTGATTTCGTTGCTCGAGGAGCAACGCGAAAAGATCCACAGCAAAGGCGCGAGCATGCGGCTCGGAACGTGGCCGACCAAGATCGTAAAAGGAACGCTGGCCGAAAAAATCTACGGCCAGTCCGAAGTGATGGAACGGCACCGGCACCGTTACGAGTTCAACATGAAGTATCGCGACCGGATGAACGAAAAAGGCTTCGTCATTTCAGGAACTTCACCGGATGGGACGCTGGCCGAGCTCATCGAGCTCCGCGATCATCCTTATTTCGTCGGCTGCCAATATCACCCGGAATTTCAAAGCAAGCCGAACAAGCCACATCCGCTCTTCAAAGGCTTCATTCAGGCCTGTCTTGCGTTCGATCCTAAACGTGAGACGCGCGCTGCAGACGATCCAAAATCGCAGGCCCGAGTCCCTGAGCAGGAACTCGTTCTGCAACGATAAGATCGACATCGAGCGCGTCGAGCTCGTGCAAGTAGCGAAACAAATTCGCGGCGGCTTCGCGAAGATCTTGTTGTCCGCTCAAATTTCGAATCGCGACAAAGCCCTTGGCGTTTTCGATCGGATTCCACGCCAGCAATGCGCAGCGCTGATTCTTCTCCGTTACGAACGTTTCTAAATCATCAACGATGCGCAGCGGCGTTTTGGGCGCGTAGTGCGATGGCAATTGTCCTGGCGCAGAAATTTTCTCACGCTCTGGCGCGCTGCCGACGTTGCCGAAGGCCGACAATTGCTCTGACGTGATCGGCCCTCGCCGCAAGATGTCGATCTTGCCGTCGTGGACTGCGACGATAGTGGATTCAATTCCGTGCGTTGTCGGGCCTGCATCAATGATGAGCGGAATGTGTCCGTCGAGTTCATCTCGAACGTGCCTTGCGATTGTCGGACTGATGCGGCCGAAGCGATTTGCACTTGGCGCAGCGAGCGGTTTTCCGAACGCCTGAACGATTTCCGTGAAAATCGGATGCGCGCTGATCCGAACTGCGACTGTATCCAAACCAGCCGTCACGATTTCCGGAACAATTTGTCGCTTCGGCAAAACCATTGTGAACGGACCTGGCCAGAATGTTTTGACGAGTTGCAAAATCAATTGTCGATCTTGCGCTTGAAGATCGGCAATTTCTTCTAACCAATCCTGTTCCGGAATATGAACGATGAGCGGATCGAAACGTGGACGTCCTTTCGCTTCGAAAATCTTTGCGACTGCAATTGGATTCAGCGCGTCAGCCGCAAGTCCGTAAACTGTCTCGGTCGGTAGCGCGACGATTTCGCCTTGGCCCAGCAATTCAACCGCCGCCTTGCGGTCGGTTGAAATTTCTGTTTTCACTTCGGCAGTTTGGCGGAGAGAACGGTGTCGGATTGCTTCTTGCGAAATGCTTCCAGTTTTTGGCGCAGCTTTTTATCGCTCGTGGCGATAATTGCAGCCGCGAGTAGCGCGGCGTTTTTTGCTCCGGCGTCGCCAATGGCGAGCGTGCCGACCGGGATTCCGCCCGGCATCTGCGCGGTGGATAAAAGCGAATCCAACCCTTGAAGCTTGGAAAGCATCGGAACGCCGAGCACGGGAAGCACAGTGTGCGCGGCGATCACACCGGCCAAATGCGCAGCACCGCCTGCGCCGGCAATGATCACCCGAAATCCGCGGTCAATCGCGTTGCGAGCGAATTCGGCAGTCGCATCCGGCGTCCGGTGGGCTGAAAGGACACGGGATTCGTTAGGCACACCGAGCTCGTCGAGCATTTCCACGGCGTGTCGCATCGTGTCCCAATCCGATTTGCTTCCCATTATGACGGCGACCAAAGATTTCGGCTGAGGCATACGGGAGTTTGGTCGGGCATCGGTTCGCCGCAACTTCTTTTCAAGTCACGGTTTCGACGGCATATTGCGTCGTGAACGCGGCCAAATCGATCGTGCTCATCGGCATGATGGGCGCCGGAAAGTCTTCGGTTGGGCGTTCTCTGCAACGACGAAGCGGGCTTGCCCGTTTGGATACTGACGAAATGTTAGCGGCTGAATTTGGAATATCGATCGCACAGATTTTTGAAAAGCATGGCGAAGAGAAATTCCGCGACGCGGAAAGTGAAGTGCTTCGCAGATTGGCGCCGGATCGACCGGCGATCATTGTGACTGGCGGCGGGATCGTATTGCGTCATCAGAATGTCGATCTTTTGAAAGGCGTTGGCACTGTCGTCTGGCTGGCGGCCGATGAGGCCACCCTCTTCGAGCGCGCGGCGCGACGGGACCACCGACCGCTGCTCCAACACGAGAATCCGCGTGCAATCTTTTCAAAATTATTCAGAGAGAGAGGACCGCTTTACGCCGCGGCGGCAGATATCCGAATCGATACTTCTCAACTGACTCACGATGCAGTTGCGGAAACCATTTTGAACAAGATGGAGGAATTCAGTTCGCTCCGACAATGAACCAGACTGTAGAGGCCGCTGTCCTCAGCGGCGTACACAAAGATCCGCCGCCGAGGACGGCGGCCGCTACAATGCCCGGCGACGTCAAAACGAATCTGGTCGAGTTTGCGCGAAAGCTCGGCTTTGACTCGTGTCGCGTTGCCGAGTGTTCTCCCCCAGCCCACGCGGACGAATTTGAACGCTGGTTAAGCGCTGGCGCGCATGGCGAGATGGAATACATGGCGCGCGGCGCGGAGAAACGCGGCGATCCGCAGAAGATTCTTCCAGGCGCAAAGTCGGTGATCGTTTTGGCCTTGAATTATTTTCAGGGCAACTCCGATCCGGAGTGGCGATTAACTGCCGCCGAGACGGCGGCCGCTACAGAAGCAGGAGTGGGTGGACGCATCGCGCGCTACGCGTGGGGCGATGATTACCACGACCTAACCGTGGCGAAATTGGAAAAAATCGACATCTTCCTTCGTGAATTTGGCGGCCAGCAAAAATGTTACGTTGATACTGGTCCGATTCTGGAACGCGATCACGCGGCGCAGGCTGGAATTGGTTGGCACGGCAAGAGCACGATGCTGATCGACGAAAAACTGGGGACGTGGTTTTTCCTCGCCGAAATTTTGACCACGCTTGAATTGCCGGTGGACAAACCGGTACCAGACCGCTGCGGCACCTGCGAGCGCTGCATCACAGCTTGTCCGACCGGTGCGATTACAGCGCCGCACAAAGTGGATGCGCGTCGCTGCATTTCGTATCTAACGATCGAATTG
>JBEEHZ010000197.1:0-14974 GCA_041167705.1 Verrucomicrobiota bacterium
CAACTGAAGCAGGCGCGCACGGACCTGCAGGCCGCGACCGAACGGGCGAAGCTTCCGCTGCCGTCCGAGGAACTCCTGAAAGCGGCCGAAGATAATTTGCATCGTCTTGAGCAAGTGGTGGCGTCCGGAAATGTGCCCGCGGTGGAATATGAGAAAGCCAAAAGCGAAGTGAACCGGTTGCGCGGCGCACTTGAAAATGAACGGATCGAGAGAGATCGCAATCTGCAAGCGCTGGACGAGACGCGCAAAAAATTGGAAGCGCAGATGCGCAACTCGGAAATTCGCGCGCCGATGGACGGTTTGCTGACTGCGGTTTCAACCATTGACGGCGAATTGGTCGCGGAAGGAAACCAGTTATTTACGATCTCGTCCCGCAAAACTTACGTGCGCGGTGAAGTGAACGAGGAAGACGTGGGCGAAGTGAAGCCAGGAATGAAAGCGAAAGTGCAGCTTTACGCTTATCGCTCCCAGATGTTTGCGGCACGCGTTTCGACAATTCAACCTGCGGCCGATCCGGAGACACAGCGTTACACGATAATTCTGGAAATGGAAAAACCGCCGGACAATTTGATGGCGGGCATGACTGGCGAGATGAACATCATCACCGGCACACACGAAAACGCGCTCCTCGTGCCGACCCGCGCGCTGCTGGTCGATCAAGTCTGGATTGTGAAGGCCGGGACAGTACAAAAGCGAACGGTTACAACCGGATATCGCACGCTCGATTTCACGGAGATAACCGCCGGACTCTCGGAAGGCGATCACATAATCGTGAGCAACCAGGACAAGATGCGGGTGGGCCGGTTCGTCAAAGAGCGCAAGGTCCGCATCGTCGCCGCGCAATTGAAGTGACGCCGCCGCTCTACATCGCGTTGCGGTTCCTCTTTCACCGCAAACGTGCCCTGGTGCTCAGTCTGGCCGGAGTGGTTTTCGGCGTCGCGATTTTCATCGGCACGCAAGCGCAAACGCAGGGCTTCGCGCAGTATTTCATCGACTCCAGCCTTGGCAGCAACGGCGCGCTGACCCTCCGATCGCGCTTCCGCGAGCGCGCTGCCTTGCTGCAACCGGTGAAGAACACGCCCGCGCAAACACCTCCCCGCAATTATTCCGAGGGAGTCGACAACGCGAGCGCGATCATGCGGGTAAGCCGGCAGTTTTCCAATGTGATCGCCTGTTCGCCGATTTTGCGCGGAAGATTGAGCGCGCGCGCGGGATTTGAAACGGAAACTGTCGATCTTTTCGGGATCGATCCCGCGCTGCATCTGCAGGCGACCGATTTGTCGCACCAAATTGTCGGCGGGAGATTCGACGATTTTCGGAACAATCCAAACTCGGTCATCCTTGGTCAGCGACTGGCAGAATCTCTGAATGTCGATGTGGGTGACACTGTGCAGTTGCTCGCGCCCGGGGGCGAATATCGGCGGCTGCTGGTGTCTGCGGTCTCGCGAAGCGGCGTGGCAGCGATCGACTCGACCCGCGCCTACGCACACGGTCGCGTCGCACAGACGCTTTTGCACAAGCCCTATACGGCTTCGATCATCATCTATAAATTGCGCGACCCGGAGGGGGCGCCCGCCCTGGCACGCCAATTCGAAGCGCTCTTTCAGCACGAGGCCCAAAGCTGGCAGGATCGCGAAGAAAACACGCTGCAACTGTTCCTGACCCTGCGCGTCTCGGCCGCGATCACGGTTTCACTGATTATTTTGCTGGCCGGTTTCGGGATCTTCAACGTGCTGACGATGACGGTGCTGTCGAAAGTGAAGGAGATCGCGATCCTGCGCTCAATGGGTTATCGCCGCGGTGACATCAGCGCCATTTTTCTCTGGCAGGGCGCGATGATCGCGCTGGCGGGTTCGATCATTGGTTGCGTCCTGGGCGCGCTCGTGACTGTTGGAATTTCGCATATTCCGATCCGAATCCGGGGACTGCTGTATGCAAATTACTTTTTCGTGGTGTGGGATTGGCGGCATTACGTCTGGGCGACGTTGCTGGCGATGGTGGCAGTGACGATCGCGAGTTACGTTCCGGCGCGGCGCGCGGCCGAGCTGCAGCCTGTCGATACTTTGCGTGGTTCAAGTTTGTGAAAGGCGAAATCTCTCTCAACTGTCGGGACATCGAACGTTACCTCGGTCAGGAGGAAGAACGTGTTCACGCATTACGCGGCGTGTCACTCGATCTTGAAGCAGGCAGTCTCCATGCAGTGGTTGGTCCGTCTGGCTGTGGTAAAAGCACGCTGCTCTACGTCCTCGGTCTGCTCGATGTGCCCGATGCCGGCTCGGTGGAGATTGGTTCAACACCGATCGCGCACTTAAGCGATGAGGAGCTTGCTCGCCGCCGCAACGAACTCATCGGCTTCATTTTTCAGTTTCACTTTTTGATGGAGGATTTCACCGCCGAGGAAAATGTGATGATTCCAATGCGGCGTCTCGGCCGTCTGTCGGAGGCGGAAATGCTGGAACGCGCAGCGACGTTACTCGATGGGGTTGGGCTGGGAGACAAATTGCGGCGCCCGAGCCGGCATCTCTCCGGCGGCGAACAGCAACGGGTGGCGATCGCGCGCGCATTGGCGAACGATCCGCAGGTCATTTTGGCGGATGAACCGACTGGGAATCTCGACACCAACAACTCGCAACGCGCTTTCGAATTGTTGGCGAACCTGGTGCGTGAGCGCGAGAAAGCGCTTCTCCTGGTCACGCATAATCGTTTCATCGCGGATGCCTGCGATTGGATCCACGAAATGAAAGATGGCCGAATCGTCACGAGCCATCCACGCGCACTTTCCGCCCCCGTTTTCTAAAGCGATCGAGCAAGCGTAGAGAGAAAAGTTTCCAGGTGTCGCGGAAAAACGCGATGACCTCATCATTATTTTGCCGGCGACCACGCGGCACATCGTGCAATGTCATGGTCCGGCGCTGCTGCGGCACCGTCCGCATCATGGCCGAGGCCGGCACGACGTACTTGTCGATCTTGCCCCGATCGAGCCAACCGCTGATCCAAATGTCGTCCATGTAAAACGCGCCCCCCGGCGCGGCGGAATAATCCCAAAGTTGCGCATCGAAAAAACGCGGCTGGATCAGGTAACTTCCGCAGCCGGTAACGACCGCTACTTTCTCCGGTTCGCGGATCCGGTCCGCCAGCAGGGTCTTGGCCCGGTGCCAGACGAAGTCGGGCGGCATGAACGAACCGCGGAAACAAAGCGCTGCATCCGGCAACTGGAGATGATAATGAAGATACGTCTCGAGCGCATCGCATGGATACGTCCGGTCATCATCCAGCACCATGATCAAGGTATCGCCGCGACCCGCCGCTAACTCTTCCTGCACCACGGGAATAAATTTTGTCGCCGGCCCCCAGTCTCTGGCGCAACGCAGGATGCGAACGGTTGGATACTGCGCCAGATATTCGGGAACGATGTAGCGGGTCTGCTGGCGAAGCGAAAATTCCGGAACGGCAATGACGATTTCATCCGGCGGCCGCGTTTGACTGATCAAACATTGGATCGTCGGGTCGAGATTTGCGATCCGGTCCGGCAGAGTTGAAAGCGCGGCGATCACCCGACGTCGGTTCGATCCGGCGCGATGCCGACCATTCCGCAACAGGTTACGAACGAAACGGACCTGCGACCAGCGCCGGAAAACGAACCAGAGTAGCGCGGAGACCGCGAGTAAAACGACAACGAGAAAAAGCCACAGAAGCACCGGCATTTCAGTTTAAGTTCACGACTGTGCACGCGGGACTGCTTCAGGCCAAGCTGAAAGCGGGAGCAGCGTTCTTGCATGCCGTTGCCGCTTCAAATAAGAAGCAGAAGCAATGGGCCTTGACGCTTCCCAAGAAATCCAAATCCGGACCAAGGCGGTCCTGCTTTTTGCGATTACCTTCGCTTTCTATTTCGTTTCGCGTTCGGCGGCGCTCGATGAAATCGATTCGGTGAATTTCGCGATGGGAATACGTCACTTCGATCTCTGGAACCATCAACCGCATCCGCCTGGCTACCCGCTGTTCGTCTTCGCCGGCTGGATCGGGGTCTATTGGAAGGCGCATTTTGTTGAACTGTATCTCATCGAAGGGCGCGGCGCGCAGGGGTGACAAAAAATGAGAAATATCGAGATGCCCGTTAGTCGAAACAGTTGCCGCTTCACGCTCGTTTTCGGTCGAGATCTTTTCAACTTGGTGGAGTAATCATCATAGATTCGCCTCAATGGATGTCCCGGAACGCGCGGATGAAACCGGCGCTGAACTAAAACGCGGCGCGTTCCTTAATACAATCGGGATGGTGACGGCGAATTTTCGCTCCGTCTTCATCATACTGATCGGCCGTTTGCTTGGGCCGGTATCGCTCGGGATTTTTTCGGTCGCCTGGGCCACGACCGAGCTTTTCAGCAAGATCGGCATCGTCGGCCTAGACGACGCCAGTACCACTTTGATCGCGCGCGCTAACGCGGTCGGCGATCTCGTGCGCGCTCGCACCCTATTTCGCGTCGCAGTCATACTGGGGGTTGCTCAATCCGCCGTGGTGGCCGCTTTGTCGATCTTCGTCATTCGGCGCTTTGGCAATGACCTCGGTCTCAAACCGGAGATGGTTTCTGCGCTCGCCGTCATTCTCTGGGCCTTACCCGCGATCGCACTGTATCGAATCAGCACCGCCGTTTCGCGAGGGATGAAAGTGATGCAGCACGACATCTACTCGCGCAGCCTGGGCGATTCGACCGTAACCACGCTCGCATTCCTAATCGCATACGCGATTAGCGTAGGAGAATTGGCCCCGGAATATGCCGCTATTTTCGGAATGACCGCAGCTGGGTTCATCGGTTTCGCCTTTGCCTCAAAATTATTTCAAAACCTGCCCAAGGAAAGAAGACCCGGTTCTCACCGCGCTGAAGCGGGCCGATTGCTCGCCTACGCGTTGCCGATTGGGGCAGATCAATTTCTAAATGTATTTATCTGGCGGGTAGATGTCATTTTACTGGGCTGGCTGGTTGGCCGCGCACCGGGAGTCACTCTGACGACTCTCGGAATTTACAGCGCGGTCGTCGGTATTGCCTACGGATTGCGCCGAGTCAGCCAGGCTTTTATTCCGATCTTTGCTCCAGTCGTCGCCGGAATGACTGCGACCGGCGAACACAAACGCGCGATCGACACCTATGCGCGTCTCGCCCGCTGGATGCTTTGGATTCTTCTGCCATTCGCCGCGGTTTTGATTTTCAGTGGAGACATTATCCTGCTCGTCTTCGGTCCGGCATTTCAACAAGGAAGCGCCTGGCTTGCCATCGTCGCCATCGCGTGGGCTGCCAACTCTTTCATTAATTTGGGCGAAACCGTCATCATGGTGCAGCGGCCGGGCTTGAATCTGCTGAATTCGTTAATCACCTGCGCGATCGGCGGCAGCGCGACGTTCTGCTTGATCTTGCGATTCGGTAATCTCGGCGCGGCTTTCGGTATCCTGACGACTTGTCTGGTCCAGGGACTCATCCGCAACGTAATCCTCCGTTTCGTCTTTCGATGGCATAGTCCTTTGTCTAATCTCGCGCCCCCAGTGCTTGCCGCACTAATTGCCCTCGTTCCCGCCCTAGCCTGCCGGGTGCTGCTCAACGGAATTGTCGGCCAAATGACAGCGTCTGCTGCATTCCTGATAATATTCGCCATCGGATGGCGTTATCATCGTTTGCGCTCCAAAGTGGAATGACCCAGTCATTTCGAGGTCAGGAAAAAACATTCCATGTGTCGCGAAAGAACTCGATCGCCTCGGTATTGCTCCGCGTCGGACCCTTTGGCACATCGTAGAGCGTCATCGTGCCCCATTGCTGCCGGACACTTCGCATCATCGCGGAGGCGGGCACAGCGTATTTTTTGATGCCCCGGCGATCCAGGCAGCCGCTAATCCAGATGTCATCCATATAAAACGCGCTCGGCGGCGAAGCGGAATAATCCCAGAGCGCAGAATCGAAAAAACGGGGTTGAACGAGATAACTTGCCGTGCCCGTGATTACGGCGACGCGCTTCGGTTCCCGAATTTGATTGGCCCGAAACACTTTAGGCAAAAACCAAACGAAATTGTTCGGCATTAATGCGCCGCGAAAACAAAGCGCAGCCTCGGGCAACCGCGAATGATAGTGAAGATACGTTTCCATCGCATCGCGCGGGTAGACTCGATCGTCATCCACAACCATGATCAACGTATCACCGCGACCGGCGGCCAGCTCTTCTTGAATAACTGGAATAAATTTCGTCGCCGGTCCCCAATCTGTTTCACAGTGCAAGATGCGAAGCCGCGGAATTTTCTCGAGATAGGCAGGAACCATATACTCCTTTCGCTGCCGAACAGAAAACCGCGGAAGAGCCAGAACGATCTCATCTGGTGGGCGGGTTTGCTCCAAGAGGGAACGAAGCATTGGCTCGAGATTACCAATGCGCTGCGGCAGAGTTGAAAACGAAGCAATGACGCGGCGGTTCGGTGTCGGGGGCGAATTGGACAAAAGTTGTCGAATGAAGCGCGCTTGCCGACGTCCCCAAATCAGCGAGTAGGCAAACTCACCGATCGCGGTCAATGTTCCAACCAATATCGTCAACAGCCGGGTCATCACTAATTGCCCAAGGCCAATGTCGATTTTGTTTATGTTTTCAACCTGCCGAGCGGTGCGCGATTTCACAAGATAAACAAACTGCTTTGCCGGGATTTATAAGATCGACATCCATTCACGGGAAAACAATTCGTGCAACTCTCGCCCACGAACTTTAATCTCGATGCGGCGAATCAAACGATGAAAAATGTTTTTCTAACCGGAGCGAGTTCCGGCATCGGTCTCGCCATCGCGCAGGCGCTCATTGCGCGCGGAGACGAAGTCTGGGGCACGTCGCGTGATCTTACTCGCCTTCAGCTGCCGGGATTGCATCCGCTTCGACTGGATTTAGCCGACTCAAATTCAATCGAAGAAGCTTTCAAGAGCGCCCTTTGCGATGCAGGCCATTTCGACGTCGTGATCAACAACGCAGGCAGCGGGCATTTCGGCCCGGCGGAACATCTTTCCGATGCTGAAATTCAAAAACAATTTCAGATCCTGGTGTTTGGCCAACTTCAGTTGATGCGTCTCGCGATTGCAGCGATGCGTTCGCACGGGACAGGCTTGGTCATTAACGTCACATCGTTGGCGTCGCGATTGCCAGTGCCGTTTATGGCGGCATACAACGCAGCCAAAGCGGCGATGGCCACGTTCACGATGTCGATCCAACTCGAACTGCCCGATGATCGCGTGCGTGTTATCGATCTTCAGCCGGCCGATATTTACACAAATTTCAATGACACCGTGACAAGAGCGAGCGGCTACGCCCCTGGTTACGAACGCCGCGTCGCCAAGACATGGGACGCGGTCGACCGGAACCTGAAAAACGCTCCTAAGCCGGAACTGGTTGCGGCGCGCGTTTGCCAACTGATCGCCGCGGGAACGCTACCGCCCCGAGTAACGGTGGGGGATTTTTTTCAAGGCACCGTAGCGCCATTCATTTTTCGTCTTCTGCCACAGCGTGTCCGGATTTGGGGATTGAAAAAATATTACGGCCTGTGAGCAACAGGATTAGGGAAGCGGTAATCTTGACGGCTGGAACCGGATCGCGCCTGCGCGTAGTGGCAAACAATTTGCCAAAGCCGCTGATTGAAATCGCCGGCCGCCCGGTCTTTTCCTACACCATTGAAGCTTTGGAAAAAGCAGGGATTGAAACGGTGTACGCCGTTACCGGTTCGAACAGCAATACGCTTTTGGCGGGCATGAAGCGGCTGGTTCCATCTCAAATGCGGCTCCATCCGATTCACAATTCAGATTGGCAAAAGCAAAACGGCATTTCTGTTCTCGCGGCAGCGCCGCATGTGCGGTCACCGTTTGTTCTAACAATGGGAGATCATTTGTTCGACCCGGCGATTGTCGATCTTCTAATTCGGAACGCCGACCTCGGTGCGACTAATTTGGCAGCGGATCGCAAACTCGATTCCGTTTTCGATCTCGCCGACGCCATGAAAATCAAAACAAAACAGGACCGGGTAGTCACGATTGGCAAGAACCTCACCGACTACGACGCGGTCGATACGGGTTTATTTGTTTGTTCGCTGGAGATTTTTGAATACCTCGAGCAAGCGAAAAGCGATGGCGATTGCAGTCTGGCCGACGGCATCGGTTTAATGGCAGCGGATGGCAAAGTTCGCGCAATCGATATCGGCGACGCCTGGTGGCAGGACATCGATTCACCCGAAATGCTGGAACATGCCAGAAAATTGATTGCCACCAAACGAGCCCTCTAACAATGGCCAAGCAATGCGTCATTCTGGCGGACAGTCCGAGCGCACTGATCGAATTGTGCGGAATCTCCGTCCTCGAACGCTTATTGCGCACACTCCAGCGATGCGGATTCAAACGGGCAATTGTTTTATCGAGCACCCCCGAACCGATCGCGGAAGAGTTGACCAAACCATCATGGGCGCGCGCCGAGCTTGACGTAACAATCCACGCGCAACCCACCGGCGCTGTGACGGTCGAACAGGTTGCCGATCTCTGGCCGAACGGCGTTGAACTTCTGCCGATCATTCCCGCGAATTCAATTTTCGATCAACGGCTCTTGCGGATGTTTATTTCGTCCGGCAGACCGGCGGCGCTGGTGGATTCCGCTGTACCGGCTCGACTTCATTCGCTGGTCGCTTCTGCATCTGCAACAAAACGCGGCAAACTTTGCGGACCGGCGTTGCTGACACGCGACTGGACCCGGTCTCGAGCGGGACCCTTGGAAGAAGCTTTGCGCGCCGGTTTAGAGGACGAAACCTTGCTGCCAGTGGACGTGGCCGCCGAGCCTCTCTACTATGCGCCGCTGAACCGAAACGTACGAGCCTATTGGTTTCCGGCCCCATCGCCTGATCACACGAAACTGGCTAAACGGATCCTTCTCGATTCAGCGCAAAAGGGCACGCTCGATTTTCCCGCGATGATTCACAGTCGGATTGAGACATTTCTCATTTCCCGCCTTTGCGAAACTTCGGTAACGCCTAACCAGCTGACGATTCTTACTAATCTCGTCGCCTGGAGCGCGACGATTCTTTTCGCTACTGGCCGGCTTGGTTGGGGTTTCGCTCTCGCCTTGATCGTCGGCGTTCTCGACGGTCTCGATGGGAAACAGGCGCGCGTCAAAGTCGAAACAACCAAGCACGGCAAACTGGAGCATTGGTTTGATGCATTTTTCGAAATCTCATGGTGGATCTCTCTTGCCTATTACTTTCACAACTCCGGGCAAATACCCGGCGCTTGGCATTATCTCGCCTTGCTCCTATTTGCCATGGGGCTCGACGGAATCATGAAATCCGGAGTCCGTTTTGCCACCGGCAGATCGATCGAGGAACTGGGGACTCTCGAACGACTCCTGCATCTCGTCAGCGGACGGCGCAACGTTTTCGTGTGGCTGCTAACGGTTGGATTTCTCATCGGAGCACCAGCCAAAGCTTTCATCATCATGACGTGGTTGGCCGTGGCGACGGCGGTTTTGCATTTGCCCCGCGCGATTGCGGTGTTCTCCAAGTTCCGGAGAGGATCGCCAATCCCAGAAACGACCGCGAAAGTTTTCGGGGTTAAGTGAAAAGCGGACAGCCGGGAAGCCGCACTCCTAAATTCTTTTCCGGTAAATGCGGTAGGTCTTGTACCTGGATGCGCCTACCGCTTCGATAAAGCGGTTTACGAGAACGTTGTCTTCGAGCGTCATGCTGAGCTCGCCTTTGAAGCCGCGGCTTGCTCCCTCTTCCATCACTTGCAGAACAAGCCTCTCGGCAATCCCGGCGCGTCGATATTTTTCCACAACGCCGAGCGCAATGAAACGCGCTGTGCGAATTTTGCGACGATAATAAAGCAACTTGATTAATCCGATTGGCAAACCAAAACGCGTTAGCCGTCCGTTCATGCGCTGCAACGCGACGTTAATGTCGGGCACGCAAATCACGAACGCGATTGGCGCGTTGTCCATTTCGGCGATCAAGGTCATCCGCGGATCTATAATCGGACGCATTTCCGTGGCCATATGTTTGGCTTCGGCTTCAGTCAACGGGACAAACCCCCAGTTATTTTTCCAAGCTTCGTTGAAGACGGAGGAGAGGCGATGACTCTCGTCAGCGGGGCGGCGGGGATTGATCGGACGAATTTTTACCGACGTTTTTCGGGCGCGCGCGTCCACCAGCCGGCGCAATCGCGAGACCGGAGCGTTGTCGGGATCGAACCACCACGCATACCAGTCCTTCACCTTTTCAAAACTGCAGGCCCCGATTAACCGTGCGTAATAGGGCGGATTGTGCGCGGTAAGAACCGTTGGCGGATGTTGAAAGCCGTCAATCAACAACCCGCAAACGTAGTTCGTCGAATAATCGATTGGCCCTATGATTTCGCTCCGGCCTCGGCGTCGCAACCATTCGACCGCGCTATCGAGCAATGCCGCCGCAACATCGACATCGTCGATTGATTCAAACAAACCAAAACAGCCGACGTTCGATTGATGGAGCGCGTTGTAGTTTGGATCGTCGCTGACCATGATACGCCCAACGATCTCGCCATTTCGTTTGGCGAGGAAAAGCGCGGCATCGCCGTGCTGGTAAAATGGGTGCCGTTTGCGATCGAGAAATGCTTTGCGCTCGATAATCAGCGGCGGGACCCAGGCCGGATCGTTCTGATAAATCCGCCAGGGAAACTTGATGAACTGATCTCGCTCCTTGCGGTCAGTTACTTGTGAAACTTCGATCTGCGACACGGCGTGATACCCTAGATTGCTGCACGCCGCGTGGTGACGAGCTGAACTAGCGAGCGCAAAGCGTTCTCCTGCTGCCAGAGCAGGTAAATGAGAACAAAATTGAACAAGCTCACCTCGATCCAAAAGTACCAAATCGGCCGGCCAATCAACAAAAGCAGAAAGAGCAGCAGCATGCGGGTGTTGGTCATGAGCAATCTCCACCAAGCGAGAAATGGCCGGGCAAGATCGCGATAACCATCCTGCAGCCAAAGGGGAATTTCCCCCGAAAACGCGCGCTCGATCACCTGATGCAAACGCCGCAGCCCGGGCGCGAGAAACTCCTGCTGGGAAGTAAAATTCAGATAAAATGCGAGCAGAACTTTCTGCCACGGTTGATCGCGCCAACGCAGAAGCCGGAACTCCGTTCGCAGATCCAAAGATGAATCCAGATCGGCGCGCGCACGTCCTCTGACAAAATAAAGATAACTGCTTCGCTGATAATCAGCGGCCGCAGCCTGGCAACCATGGCTGAGCACGGCCGCAAGGGCGAGGAGAGTGATCGCAAGAGGCGAACCGTCCGCCGCACAGCGCAACGCCAAATGAAGATAGACGCTTAACCAGACGAGATAATCGGCGATACCATCGATTAACCGGCCCATTCGGGTGGTCTGGTTGGTAAGCCGCGCAAGCTGACCATCGGCGTTATCGAAAGCATTCGCGGCGATATGCAGAAGCATGCCGAAAATGTTCAGGCGTAGATCACGATAATAATAAAGGTGGCCAGCGAGTACTCCACAAACACAGCCAATCGCAGTCACCGCCACCGGCGTCATGCCCAAGGCCGCAAACAGGCGCGCCAGTTGAAATCCGACTTTGCGATAAAAGTAAATGTCGATCCAACCTTCGAGTTCACGCGCCTTGTATGTTTTCTCGACTGTGGGCAGCGCGCCGCCGGTCTCGAGATCGGTCTGCATTACTCCAACTGCTCCCCGCCGACTCAGGAGACGCGCGCCGTTTCCCGAACAGCCGGCGTGAATGTATCGGCCAGGATGTTGAGCGCCTCGTCGAGGTCCGCGCGAGTATGCTTCGCCGTCACGCACGCGCGGAAACAAATTCGATTTTGGGGAACAGCCGGGTAATCAACCGGCGCAACCCAAAGCCCGCGTCGCCGCAATTCGTGACCGAGCCGATACATCCGTTCCCGATCGCCGATGACGAGGGGCATGACGTAGGTTGTCGACACTCCAGTGTCGATCCCTAGCTCGCGCAGTTTTTCGTGAAAATAATCGGCATTTTCCCAAAGGGCCTTTCTCAATGCCGCTCCGTCGCGGATCGCAATCTCCAACGCTTTGAGCAAACCGGCGATGACAACAGGCGGCAACGCGCACGAATAAACATACGGGTGCGCGTAAAACCGCAGGTATTGCAGCGTCTCTTTCGATCCCGCGACAAATCCGCCGAGGGCCCCGAACGCTTTTGAAAATGTGCCGTAGATGAGCGGCACGCGGTCCTCCACTCCGAATTCTTCAGCCGCGCCGCGACCGTGTTTGCCGCAGCCGAGGACCGAGTGCGCTTCGTCAATAAAAACACTAGCACCATGCGATTCGGCGACATCGGTCAGCTCGGTTAATTTCCCGAAATCGCCGTCCATCGAATAAATTCCCTCAAGGATGACAAGCTGCCGGCGTCCGCTCTTGTGACTCAGCGCGGCGTCGAGCGATGCCGCGTCGTTGTGCTCAAACTTTTCGGTTCGACAACGGGACAACACCGCGCCATCACGCAGGCTCAAGTGCGATCGATTATCGAGAACGGCTACGTCGCTCTTGCGGAGCAGGCCGGAAATTGTGCCGAGTGCCCCGCCAAAACCACTATTGAAGAGCATCGCGTCTTCACGACCAAGAAATTTTGCGATTCGCGACTCTAATTCGCGATGAAGATCGGTCATGCCTGAGAGCATGGGCGAGCCGCAAGCGCCCAAACCGTGAGTATTCAGCGCTTCATGGGCCGCGGCGATGACATCGGGGTGATTCGCCAGACCGAGATAATTGTAGGAGCAAAGATTGATGACGCTTTGCGACTTGCCGTCGTATCTGATGCGGGTGCGGGCATCCGCACTGGCGAGCAATTCCGGCTCATACAATTCTACTGCCCACGCGCCAGCCTGCATCCAGGCGGTGAAGCTTGGCGGGGCTTGCAATGGATCGCGGCTTTCGCCCGCGAGGAAATTGCTCAAACTAAGTTTTGCAGGGTCTACGTTCATTCCTTATGGCAAATCGGTCGCCGGGGCGACGTTCCATATCGGGGCAACAATTTTACCTAGGCCGACGCCGTCGACAAGAATTATGTTCGAGGTCTGCTAGGCCTGGTCTCGCTCGCGATCGACAAAGGTCCCCATGAGCCGGTCCCACAAATTGAAGTAGTGGCCGTAGTTACAATGAAATTTCGAATGATGGAGGTCGTGGTGGGTCACGGCATTCGAGTATCTCAGTAACCAGTGGTTCTGCATTTTCTCCGGAATGAACTCGTGTCCGGAATGCCCCGCCGCATTCACCAGCTCATCGTAAAAGAGATAGGCCAACAAGACGGCCGGGTGCATCGGAACAAACAATACCAACAGCGCAAAAAAACCGAACTGGAAAATCGTCTCCAGCGGTTGAAACGAAAGGATCGCCCACGGCGTCGGTGTGATCGATTTGTGATGGCAGGAGTGGAGCAGCCGAAACAAGGCACGCGTATGCATGAGGCGATGCGTAGCATAGAAGTAGGTGTCGTGAAGAAACATGGCGAGACCGAAGCTCACCGGCATCCACCAGAGCGGATACCGCTTCGCATTTGAGTAAAGGGCGGTGTGCCCGCTCTTAACGGCCTGAAATAGAAGCAAGCTATAAAGCGAAAATAACAAAAGTGAAATCAGCGAGTCCTTGATTTCACGGCGAACGTCTGCAGTCGTGTGGCGTCGTTCTTGAATCCGCATCGCCTCCGTCGATTCATTGCGACGCACGAAAAAGAGCCAATAAAAAATGCCGGCCGGAATCAGATAAGCGACGATCAACAGCAGGCTAAAGATCGCTGTGTACTGGGCCAGATATCGCATCATCATCGCGCTAATCATAGCGCATCAGTCAATTCTACAACGCGGCCATTTGTTTGAACAAAGGGAACGTCGTTAACGAGAGTTTCATTCTTGTGGACGATTTTCAGCAGATCGCTTCGATCATGTCAAATTCACCGGGGCGCCATAAGGTTATCTCGCAAACCGGAGCCGCCACGGCCTAAGCACGGACTCGAAAATAACTTTGCCCGACATCTTCGATTGTCCGGCCCGGCGATCCGTGAACGTGATCGGAATCTCAACGATACGCAGACCTTCGCGCTGGGCGCGGAAGACGGTCTCGACCTGAAATGCATATCCTTCCGACGTAACACCAATCTCGAGCAGGCATTGCAACGCACGGCGCGTGTAACAGCGAAAGCCGCTCGTACTGTCGCGGACGGTGATGCCGGTAATGCGGGCAACGTACTCGTTCGCGAACCGACTCAGGAACCGTCGATGCCATGGCCAGTTGACCACCCGTCCACCGGTGCAATAGCGCGAACCAATCACCCCATCTGCATCGCGGCTAGCATCGATCAACATCGGCACCATGTTCGGGTCGTGTGAAAAATCGGCGTCCATTTGCACCAGACGCGCGTAGCCGCGTTCCAAGGCGACACGGTAACCATCTGAAAGGCTGCGCCCAATACCGCGGGGACCCGTTCGACTCAGAATTGAAAAGCGAGGGTTGTTGCCGAACAATTGCTCGGCGACCGCCACAGTTCCGTCGGGCGAATTGTCGTCCACCAGGAACACGTCCGCACCGGAGGCGACTTGAAGCAATTGCGTGATCAGTGCGCCGACGTTCTCGCGCTCGTTGTAGGTCGGAACAACAATGAGCGTGCGATCGGTTTCCATCTTGAAGTTGGCGACCCTAACGGGATTCGAACCCTAAAGCGAGGCTTCGTGATTTTGCGTGTTTTCTCCACAAATCTGCGGCAATCACGTACTTGTTTGCGCCGTGGCAAATCCGAGACTTGCTGCTTTCGCGCAGATTTACACAGTTGGAGTGTCCGAATCTGTCCGAATCAGGTTGTCCGACAGTTTACAACTCGACGCGCGCGCGTTGGGAGATTGGCCCGCCGTCGGTTATTGAATCAGTAAGCCTCGAAACTCATTCTCAGGCGTAAATGCCGAGAA
>JBEEHZ010000198.1:0-4311 GCA_041167705.1 Verrucomicrobiota bacterium
GTCCGTGCCGAGCCGGGATGAACAACGATGAAGTCTCTTCTGATATTGTGCGCGTTTAACAATTCGCCGGCTGTTTCTCTCGAGCTTTTGGGCAATTCGAGTTGAACCGCGCGTGAAGCGTTGGAAATTCCAATAGGCTCGAGCAGCGCGAGGTGATAATCGATCGTGTGCATGTCGCGCATCCGGTGCTCGACAAACTCGTTGTAAAAACGCGTCCGAAACTTCGAGCGCACTTTGATTCGAAACGACACGATCCGTTTGCGCGCACGCGAGAGCAGCACGAGCAACGCCGAACGATCGTTCCGCGTGAAATCGACGCAGTAATCGAATTTGCCGCGCGCGATCGTGGCGATTGTGCCAAATCCGGCGAAACCGCGAGGCATGACCAAAAGCTTGTTAACGCCGGCAATCGCAGGTGCGAGCGCTTTGCACTCCGACGAAATTACCACCGTCACGTGCGCGTCAGGGAATTTCGCACGCACGGCCGCGATCGCCGGCGTGGTCAGAATCAAATCGCCGATGCGTTTGAGTTGAATGAGCAGAATCTTCATTCCCAACCCTCACCGTAGCTCTCCCTTGCAAAGGGAGAGGCAGAACTCTCTATCGGCGCTCTAAGTTGCGGCGCGCATTCGTTCAGCCGCGTTCTTCGATGGTCTCCTCTACCCTGACGAGGGGAGAGGATTAAGGTGAGGGGTGCAAGCGAGCCGCGCATGATCGAAAAGATTATCGCGTCATTTGAATCGCTCTTTCGTAGGCGCCCAACAAACGCGTTCGATAGTGGTCCCAGGTAAAATTTTCCACAACCCGCTTTCGCGCAGCGGCGCCCATGCTCGCGACAATCTCCGGATGGCGATACAAATGCTCGATCGCGGTGGCGATCGCATCGACATCTCCAGGCTGAACAATGATTCCTTCTACACCGTCGCGGACAACGTCGCCCGCTTCGCGTGTCGTGATCATTGGCAGGCCGCAAGCGGCCGCTTCGTAAATCGTCTTGGCGCTTCCTTCCAAACGCGTTGGGAAAACGTAAACCGATCCTTGATTGAGATAATTCTCGAGATCGCGCTTGAAACCGAGCACGCGGACATTCTCGCGCCCGAATTTTTTCAAATACGGTTTCGCTTCATCATGAACACTTCCGAGCAGCCAGAGTTCGGCATCGCGCAGGTTGAGCCGGTGCCAGGCTTCGAGCAGGTGATGAATCCCTTTGCGCTCAATTAGCGCTCCGGAAAAAATTGCGCGGAAAGTTGGTGGCCGCGTTCCCGGCTTGAAACGCTCGGTGTCGACGCCGCGCGGCAGATAAAATAATTTTTCATCCGGGAAATTTGCCGCGCGAAAAGACTGTGCTGCCTTTTCCGAAAGAACTACGACCAGCGTCGCCAGTTCGTACTCTTCGAGAAATCTCTCTCTCTCAAGCAACAAGCGCGATTTCCACGATCTGACTTCTGGCCTGTGACCGCTGATCTCTGTTTTCTGACTACCCCGGTGCCAGGTTGGAATTTCGATCAGCGAAGGAATCTTCTTCTTTTTCGCGACCCGCAACGTTTCCAGGCAATCACCCGACCAACTGTGGAAGAAGTCGTAGCGGCCGCCGTCGAGATGGCGCGACGCGATCCAATCCAGGTATTTCTTTTTTGCGCCATAATAATAAGGGCGGTCGAGAAACGAGATCAGCCGCACCGGATGCCAGCGGAGCGATTGAATGAAGCGCGAAGGGATTTCGCGCTGGCGATTGTCGTAAGCGATCGCTTTGCCAAGAAATTTGCCGCGATACGACGCGCGCAAAGCTTCAAACGAATCGGTGTCGAGTCCGGGTCCGCCGATGCGCGCAAAAATGGAATAGAGCAAACTTTTCGGCAGCAAAGATCGACTCATCGAGACAGGATTTGAGACGCGTCCGCTAAACACGCTAAAGCACGCCAAAAGTCAAAGATACATTGCTTTTGCACGGAATCTTGGCGTCATTTGGTGTGTTTGGCGGATCCTCAGAAACTCACTATCGCTTTCGTCCGCCGCGGCTATTCGCCGAGCGGCGGCGCGGAATCTTATCTCAAGCGCCTGGCGCAGGGGATTGTCGATCTTGGCCACGAAGCGCAACTCATCGCGACCGACGATTGGCCGCCTGACGACTGGCCGTTCGGATCGATCACGCATTTAAGAGCAACGTCCGCGATAGGCTTCGCCGATGAGATGGAGAAATTGCGTCCGAAACTTGGCTGCGACGTATTGATGAGTCTCGAGCGCGTCTGGCGCTGCGATGTTTACCGCGCGGGCGACGGCGTGCATCAGGCCTGGCTGAATCGCCGAAGAAAATTTGAAATGCCGCTGCAACGCTTTGTCCGTGGCATCAATCGCAAACATCGCGACATCCTGCAGCTCGAGGAATCGCTTTTTGCGAAAGGCGGCGCCGGTCGCGTCATCGCCAATTCGGAGGTGGTGAAGAGGGAAATTGTCGATCTTTACCGCTATCCCGCGGACAAGATCGACATCGTTCGCAACGGCGTTCCGCTGGACCAATTTCGTTTCGATTCAGCGCTGCGCGAGAAATCTCGCGCCGATTTGAAATTGAAACCGGACGAAATCGCGCTCCTTTTCGCCGGCTCGGGTTGGGAACGCAAAGGTTTGCGCTTCGCGATTGAAGCGATGGAACTGTGTCGCGATCGCAAATTGCGCTTCCTTGTCGCCGGTCGCGGAAACGAGCGCGATTACAGACCAAAACGTTTCTTTACTGAAGAGCCAGTGCGTTTTCTCGGCGAAATTGCCGATCTTCGGCCAATCTACGCCGCTGCCGACATTTTCATTTTGCCGAGCATTTACGATCCATTTTCAAACGCGTGCCTGGAAGCGCTTGCCTCGGGACTTCCGGTCATCACCACGCGAGACAACGGCTTCAGCGAAATCATCGAGAACGGCGTTCACGGCTCGGTTGTCGATTTTCCTAACAACGTCTCGGCGTTGCGCGATGCCATCCGCTTCTGGTCCGACGAATCAAGGCGCGTTAACGCAAGATTGACAATTACCGAGCGCGCATCGCAGTTCGACATGGCAACTAATGTCGCGGCGACGCTAAAGATCTTGTTTCAATCGGCCGCGAGCAGTTCGTCGTCGCGAGGATCAATCAGGAAGACTTGATCGAGCCGCGCGATTTCGAAAATCGATCGAACGTCATTATTGATTCCAGCGAGAGTAAGCTTACCACCGTATTCTTTGACGTCTTGCATCGCCTTGATCAAGACGGCCAATCCTGAGCTGTCGATGAACGTAACTCCGGAAAAGTCGACCACGACGTGGCCGGGACGCTTGGCAATCATCGAAGCGAGCGAGCTCTCGACCCGCGGAGAAACATGAAGGTCGATTTCGCCCTCAAGAGGAAAAATATTTACCGAACCTGACAACGCCATTTTTGCCCAATTGGCAGCAGAATCTGTTCCGAAAGCGGTCAGCAACATAACGTCTAACGATTTCTTATTTTAGGTAGCGGCCAGTGCTTCGTCGACGGTAGGGAAGATTTGAAAGACCTGGTCGAGGCGAGCGATATCGAAAATGTGTTTGACGATTTCCTGCATCCCGGCGATTGCGAATTTACCGCCGTATTCCCGGACGTTTTGCATGCCTTCGATCAGCACGGCCAGACCGGAGCTGTCGAGATAAGTGACCTTGGTAAGATCGACAATCACGCGCTTCGGCTTTTTCGCGGTCATGGCACGCAGCGATTCGGCGACCTCCGGCGAAACATGGAGGTCAATCTCCCCTTCAAGCGGCAAAACATCTGGGTGTTCCTTTGGTGACATAGGTCGAGGGAGTGAGGGTGTTTTTGTCATTTCTCCCAAGCATCGCCGGTCGATTACCAACCGAGCGTATTAATTAGACGGTCAACATCGGAAAGGTCATCAATCAAAATGTCGGGATCATGTTCGGCCAGCCTTTCCCGACTCCACGTGCCAGTCGCGACCGCGATGGTGCGGGCGCCGAGAGCTTTCCCGCAGGCGATATCGCGGGGCGTATCGCCAATGACGTCGATTTCGTTCGCGGAAAATTCGCGGCCGTGTTTTTCCTTCGCCCGGGCGCGGGCAAACGCTCCGAGCTGGTTGCGGTCGTGGTGATCGTCGGCGAAAGCGCCGAATTCAAAAAAATGCCAGACGCCGTAGTGGCCGAGCTTGAGTTGTGCGCCGCGGGAGACGTTGCCGGTGAGCAACCCGAGCACCAGATGTTTTCGCGTTTTGAGTTTTTTAAGGAGCTCAAGCACTCCGGGAAGAAGATTGCCTTCACGGCGTGGCAATTCGAGCGAGAGAAGGTGGACATAACTGTCGA
>JBEEHZ010000199.1:0-7608 GCA_041167705.1 Verrucomicrobiota bacterium
CCCGACGCTCAGCTGTTTCACAGTGAGCGAAGTAAAGTGCGCCGTTTTGAGATAAAGTGAGTGTTTCCATGCGTGTCTCCGATCCCGGGGAGAAAGTGCCCGATGGCAGATCGATCGGACGCGAACCAATCTACATGCGAAACGCGCGTTCCCTAAGGTTATTTAGAGGTTAGAAAGTTGGAAGTTGGAAGAGCGGGCGTGAGCGAATGAAAAGAGACAGAAGGCCCTTTTGGGAGTAGATTGACGGGTGCCAACTTACATCTACGAAACGACCGATCCGACCAAGCCGACCCGAACCTTCGAAGTGAAGCAGAGCGTCCACGACGAGCCGCTTCGGAAGGATCCTAAAACCGGCGAAGCCGCACGGCGCATAATCTCGGCCGGTTACAATCTTCTCCTTCGCGGTAAATCAGTTGGTCCTTGTGTCGGCTCGGTTGGCTCACACTGACTTCGTCAGGAGTTAAAAGATCGAAGCCAGGAGTTAGAAGACAGAAAGCAGACTGAGAAATGCAGAAGAAAAATTCAAATGCATCGGCGCGATCGAGAGTGTTGGTGCTTGTTGATGAATCGAACGTCGGCAGTTCGGTCCGCACTGCCGGGCGCGGTTTGGATTGGATAAAGTTGCGCGAATTTCTGGCCGGTCCGAACACAGGACGCGAGCTGATCGAGATGGTTGTTTATGCCGGACTGCCGCCCGCGATGCCGATCTGGCAGGACGAACGCGACAAGAAGAACAAGTTTATGCAGTGGCTCCGATCCAACGGATTCATGGTTGTGACCAAAGATGGCTCGCCCGCCGAGGAAGGACGTTACAAGGCGAATGTCGATGTCATGATGGCGATCGACGCGCTTGAGCTTTCGGTCGAGATGCAGCCCGATGTCGTTATTCTCGTAACCGGCGACACTGATTTCGCTTATCTCGCCATTAAGTTAAGGCGGCGTGGTATTCGGGTGGAAGTTGCTTCGGTCACGCAAAATCTTGGGAACATATTGAGATCAGCCGCAAATGAAGTGATCGATCTCGCGCCATTGTTTCGGACGTTCGAAATGATCAAGATCCAGGAGCCGACACCGGCTCGAGCTGTGCCGCCGCGTCAGACCCAGCCACAACATCAGCGACGGCGCCGGCCAAGGTTTGACCCGGCCAAGACGAACGATCGCTGACCCCTGGCAACGGCTAGTCCTTGCCGAGTGGTGTCGATCTATCCCATCGCATCCGCTCTTCGAGAATAGAGCGGAGATAGGCGCAATCGCATGGCTTCGATAAGTGATGATCGAAGCCGGTAAGCTTGGCGATTCGAACGTCGCTCGGATACGCGTAACCCGACAATGCGATGGCGAGCACGCGTTTCCCGCGCCGGCGCGCTTCGCTCACGAGCGCGTAACCGGTGCCATCGGGCAGCGCGATGTCGCTCACAATAACGTCGACCGGCGGTTCGGCGTCGAGCCGATCCATTCCACTCTTTAAACTGTCGGCCGCTGAAACAATATAGCCCCAACGCGTGAGAAGCCCGACAAGGACTTGGCGGGTGTCCTGATGATCTTCCACTACTAAAATGCGCATATGGCCGTGGGACCGATTCTGAATCGGAGGAGCGGAGGTTTTCGGCCGTGCCATGGACAAAAAAAATCATTGGTTATCAGTCAATGATTAAGGGGGCGAAACGCCGCGTTGAGGCGGTTGAGTCGTTGAGAAGTTAAGACAAGTTGCAGAATGAAGGGCGAGATCGAGACGAGAGAATTCGCGATCGACGACTACGAGGCTGCGGTCGAGTTATGGAAACGGGTCGACGGTGTCGAGATTGCGGAGGGTGATGATCGGGAAGGTGTCGCACAATTTCTCGCACGCAATCCGGGCCTGAGTCGCGTCGCGACCGATGGATCGACCATCGTCGGGGTGGTGTTCTGCGGCCACGATGGACGCCGCGGGTACATTTATCATCTCGCGGTCGATCTGACTTATCGGGACCGCGGCCTTGGTAAACGGCTGGTCGACGAATGTCTGGAAGGTTTGCGCCGGCTCGGCCTTCAACGCGCCAACATCATGGTAGCGACGGACAATCCGCGCGGCCGGGAATTTTGGAGTAAGTGCGGCTGGGAGGAACTCGATCGGGCGATGGGAATGGGAATCGATTTGCGAGCGAAGCCCACAAAAGACCACTGACTTGTGATCACTGACAGCGGAAGCGAAGAGGCCTTTAACGAACTGTGTGGCTACACTCTCACGCACACTGATCCGTCGTTCATTCATCAGCACATCGTGGATGCTTTTGCCGCGCAAAACGCGGACGAACAGACAAAGCCGATTAAGTTTACGTTCGCGTTGATCGGCCTTTACCTGCACGTCGAAAAACAATTCTCCGGCAAAGAAGTCCAGCGTGCGCACCAGTTTCTTGCACGGAGAAAAAGATCGTGGCCGCACTTCCCTCTCCCGCGCGAGCGGGGATCGGTTACCGCTAAAGACGTGATCGCCGTTCCGGCCGGACCTGAGCGCGACAAAGCGATTCATGATTGGTGCGTCTCGGTCTGGGGCGCATTTCGTGACAGTCATCAGATGGTGAAGGAACTACTGGACGAATGCGAATTTCGAACTGCGAATTGAGGTTAGACGACGGAAGTCGGTGAACAAAGACCATCAGTCAGATGTTGCCGCTGTTTGAACCTGCGTTAGCGTGCGCTTTACGTTTCGTCCAATGACTCTGAGGCTACGATCGATCTTTGTTTGCGGCGGGTTACTGCTCCTCGCGAGCACTTCGTTTGCTCAAGGCGAGTATCAACAGGCCAAGGACGGCAAAACTTTACTTTGGAACGACACTCCGCGACCGGGCGAGACCGCAACCTGGGACGGCGATCGGGACAAAGAAAATTACGCGACCGGATTCGGTGCGCTGACCTGGTACACCGCCAAGGGGACAGTTCACGATCTCTATTATGGGAACATGGTCCACGGAAAACTCGAAGGACCGGTCAATGTGCATATTAACGGACGAACCGCGCACGCTTACTTTGCCGATGGTGGACGCGTGACCGGCTGGGGGCGCGGGCGGGCGCCATCCAAAATGGCGGTGCCGGAAGAAGCCATTGTTGAAAAACGCAAAACCCAAGCGGAAAAAGAAGCGGCCGCGACCAAAAGAGCCGCGGCCGCCGCGGAGGCTGAGAAAAAAAAGAAGAGTGAGGCGGAAAAAGCACGCCCGATTGAACCCGTCGCGGCGAAGCAAGAAACTAAGCCGGAAAAACCAGAGGTCAGTTCCTCTGAGAAGCCGACTTCAGAAATTCCACCGGCAATAACCGCGAAAAAGAGCGAAGCACCAGCAACTGCTAGCCCGGTCCGGGTGTTCGACGAACCGACGCCGATTCCAGTAAAACCGGAGATCGCCAACCAGAAACCGGAACCCACTCAATTCCCTACCGCCGAACCATCCGCAACTGCGGCCGCCGTAAGCGGACCGCCACGGGAGGAAGTCGCAACGGAACCGAAGCCTGAGGTCGCAAGTGGGACATCCGAGATCTCTCGCGAATCGTCATCCGCTTCGACGAAGAAAGAATCTCCCCGCGACGTTTCTTTAAATGCGCTCACTGGCCCGCCATCGTCTCTGCACACGACGACTGAAACATCAACGCCGAAAATGGAAACTGAAACATCGACATCGAGAGATAACGCCCCGCTCACGGAATCCGAAGCGATCAGTCTCGCCGACACCGAAGCGCGCGTTCAGGGTTATCATCTGGACGATTATCAGCGTCCAAAAGTCGATCACTCCGAAGTGAAAGGGAAGTGGTCGCTTTTCTATGGTTCGAAGGGACAGAGTAATGCCGGCGAAAACGACGGCCCGCTCACCGTCACGGTCGAAGATAAAACGAAAAAAGTAGAAATCCGAAAGTAGGTCCGAGGTGCAAGCCTCACTGCCATTGGACTGGCCTTAACAATCAAGGCTTCCGCACTTCGTGCTGGCGATATTCGAGCGGCTTTAAATTGGGAGGCTTTTGCCACGACCGAGTCGCCGACTGGTTCGTAAAGCGCACAGCACAACGCGAACAAAACAATCAGCTGCGGCAGGAGGACTCCCGAAGCATTCTTCTCGACGCTGGGTGGGCCCGCCCCAAGCGCTTTAGGGCCTTCGGCTCCTCATAGCGGTGCGGACTTTCCTATTGTGAACGGCTGACCGAATGAATTACAATCGGCACCCTTGTGAACGCGCCTCGTCTTGTTTGTTTAACAGCCTTGCTGACATTGCTTTTCGCGAGCGGCGCCTACGCCGACGGGACCTTTCAGCGCACTGAGGACCGCAAGAAAACGCTCGTTTGGAACAATGATCCCCAGCCCGGGGACGGTGCGGCCTGGTCGGGCGCCCGGGACGCGGATGGCTATGCGACCGGACCCGGCACACTCCAGTGGTTCCGGATTGAACGAGGTTTCCTGACCGGGTCGAACGTCGCAGGCCGAAAGCGAACTCCGATCAGCAGTTACTCGGGGACGATGGCGCACGGGAAATTCAACGGCGGTGTCACGACAGTTGACCACGGAAAAACGTATCACGCGACGTTTGCCGATGGTCAAAAGAAAGGGCAATGGATTGCCGGCCCCTTAATTACAAAAGCCGAGACTGCGGAAACGGCGACGGTAGTGAAGAAAGCCGAGAGCGCCGCACCTGAAACATCGACAAAAGTTGCGACCGAGACACGCAGCGCGGAAAAAGTTTCGGAGGAAAAAGCGCAAGCTCGCGTTGCGAGCGAAACCGAGGATGTTCCAGCAGAAGGTCCCGCTGACGCCGAGAAAGAAAACGCCGAACGCCCAACTGCAGAAAAAGCGGCAAAGGAATCGTCGTTAGAGGAAAAGCAAAAAGTTTCTCAACCATTAATCGCTCAAGCTTCGACTGAAGAGCCGGACCAATCCTCTACACCGCGAGCAGCCGTGACCAGGAAGGCCGCGCTTCAGCCCGGCGCCGTCCGCGCGATTGAGCGGCCGACCAGCACCGTTACCAAAAAATCGGAAGCTGAGCCGGTCATGCGGGCTGAGCGCGCGAAATCTGAAAACACCGACAAGCCGCCGAAGATCGCGAAAACTGCCGCATCTCAACCACCGCGAGTGGACGCACGGTTAAGTGAAGATATTCCAGCGGAAGGCCCGGTCGCGACTGGATCCGCAAAGGCCGAGCCTCCTGCCACAAAAGAAACGCCGGTGGACAATTCAATTCGCACTCTGACCGGACCGCCGTCATCGCTTCACGTAAACGCGCCGCCGCCAGAAACAAACCCGCCGATGCAAATCTCGAGGCCTCCAACTGTTGCCGCTTCGTCGCCGGCGGCTGGCCCGAAGTTGACAGCAGTGCAAGCAATGGACATCGCCGACATTGAAGCGCGCACCAAAGGTTAC
This sequence comes from Verrucomicrobiota bacterium, assembly GCA_041167705.1. Taxonomy (GTDB): domain Bacteria; phylum Verrucomicrobiota; class Verrucomicrobiia; order Chthoniobacterales; family UBA10450; genus AV40. The sequence continues at coordinate 5,375 of JBEEHZ010000199.1, forward strand.
GATCTGGGTGAGTATCAATTGCCGAAAGCCGAATACAATGCAGCCAGCGACACCTGGTCGGTGGGCTACGCCGCGCGCGACGGCGAAAAGGACACGAAGAAACTGAGCGTCACAATCCAGGACAAATCCGGCAAAGCGGAAGTGAAGAAATAACCGTTGCGGCGAGATCTGTCTTCACGACCGTGCCGAGCACGGATTGATCAGGTTCACGAGTGACGACGAAACGATTACCTGTTTGCTTGTTGGCCGCCTCTCTGTGTTTGTTGGTACCAGCGCGCGCGGTCATTCTCTACGGAACGGCTGATCCGGCCGCGAACACGACCGCGCCAACAGGCAGTCTGATCGGGAGCGGCTGGCAATACGAAGGACAATTCGGTGTTTACCTCGGCACACCCATCGCGTCGAACTACTTCCTTACAGCTAAACACATCGGCGGAAGTGTCGGTCAGACATTTTCCTTTGGCGGGACCAATTACACCACAACAGCAGTTTTCCCGGATCCAGACAGCGATCTGCAGATCTGGCGAATCGCCGGAACATTTTCTTCGCAGGCGCCGCTTTACGGCGGTGTCGCGGGCAGCGAAGTCAATCTCGGCCTGGTTGTAATCGGCCGTGGAACGCAGCGGGGCAATCCCGTATTCGTGGGCAGCGACTCGCACCTCGGCGGATGGCTCTGGAGCACGCAAGATCACGTTCAGCGATGGGGCACCAATGTGATCGGATCGATCGCGACGGATTCCACTTATGGTAAATTGCTGCGCGCGCCGTTCGACATGAGCGCCGGGCCTAACGAAGCGCACTTGTCCGGAGGCGATTCCGGCGGCGCCGTATTTGTTTTCAATAACGGCACAACTCGATGGGAATTGACTGGAATCAATCTCGCCGTCGACGGACCGTTTAGCACTTCCTCCAACGGCGCAAATTCATTCAATGCCGCAATGTTCGATTCCACAGGCCTCTTTGCGCAGGACGATTTCGGAAACTGGGTAAGCGCGCCGAATCCGAGTGCGTTTTATGCCACCGAAATCGCGGCTCATCGCGGTTTCATCGAGTCGATCGTCATGCAACTGGTGAGCGCGGTGTCGCGCAAGATGCATGGCAATGCCGGCACGTTCGATGTCGATCTTCCGGAGACGGGCGCGCCTGGGATCGAATGCCGTTCTGCCGGAGCCGCGAACAGCCACATGCTTGTGTTTACGTTTGCGAACAACGTCTCCGTCCAAGGCGCAACCGTCAGCGCCGGCACTGGCAGCGCCACTAATTTTACCGTCGCCGGGAAACAGGTCACAGTGAATCTGATCGGCGTTACGAATGCGCAGACGGTTGTGGTCAAATTGCTCGGTGTCAGCGACGGCACCAACACCAGCGATGTTGAAGCAACCATGTCCCTGCTCCTGGGCGACACCAGCAGCAATGGCGCGGTGAACTCGACCGACATTGCCCAGACCCAATCGCAATCCGGTCAGCTCGTAACATCCGCCAACTTCCGCGAAGATGTAACCGTTAACGGGGCGATCAATAGTTCCGATATCGCGCTTGTTCAGTCCAAGTCCGGCACGGGCCTGACAGCCGCGCAGGCACAGACAAGTCTTGAAACGTCTGCACCCAAGTTCCTAATTCGACCACTGCCTGTGCCGCCGGTGAAGGATTCACGACGGGCCGTGTCTCACCCAGGGTGGTTACGCCAGCGCTAGTCAAAACGAGCAAGAATCGGGTGGGCTGCATCTCGCCGCGATGTAAGCTGATTCGTAATCCATGAGTCAGTCAAAGGAACGCGATTACGTCCTCGGCACACACGACGAGGAACTGGAGCGACTGGGAGTCCAGCATCGTGCCTGGCGTCCGGTAGTTTTGGATTGTTGGGAAAAAGCAGGCGTGATCGATGGCAGCCGTGTCCTCGATGTCGGCGCCGGTCCCGGCTATGCCACTGTCGATCTTGCCGAGATCGTCGGACCCACCGGACATGTAGTCGCGGTCGAGCGGTCGAATAATTTTGTAAACGCGATCAAGAACGCAGTCGGAACGCGCTCGCTTTCAAATGTCGAGGTTCATGAGCTCGACCTGATGAATGACGATCTGCCCGGGGGTCCTTTTGATTTCACCTGGTGCCGATGGGTGCTCTGTTTCGTTTCCAATCCGGATTTGTTGATCAAAAAGATCGCGAGCGTCATGCGCAAGGGAGGCCGCGCAATTTTTCAGGAGTACGGTCAATACAAGACGTGGCGATTCTTTCC
>JBEEHZ010000200.1:0-5705 GCA_041167705.1 Verrucomicrobiota bacterium
ATCAGTTTTCAGCAATCGCCCGAAACAGTGACCGGTCCGCGGGAAGCCCATCGCGATCGTTAGATCGAGCCGCCAAAGGACGGATTCGCTGTGGCGAACAATCGCTTAGATCGACAATCGTGAACAGATGAAGCTGAGCCGGACCAAGGAATACAATTTCGGCTGGCTGGTCGTTTTCCCACTCATCGATGTCGTGTTTCTCCTCATCTTCTTTCTACTCCTGAGCTCAAATTTTGTTTTGCAACCGGGGATTGCGGTCTCGGCGCCGGCCTCGCCATTCCTCCTCGGCGCCCAGCAAAACCAACAAATCATCAGCATCACCGGCGGCGCGGTCCCAGCGATTTATTTTCGGGACCAAAAGATCTCGCTCGAACGGCTCGGGCCCTTGCTCGATGCGGCCAAACGCGAGAATCGCTCGCTTATTATTAAGGCTGACCGGCAGACGCCCTACGAGTTGGTCGTGGCCGTGACCAATGCCGCGCTCGAACATGGAATTTCATCTGTTTCATTGGCAGGCGCTGCTCCGAAATGAACGCCGCGACCACTGCGCCGTTGCTCTTTAACTGGGATGCGCCGCGCGGCCGCAATCTCGCGATCATTGGTTTTCTCATCGCATCGCTCGCGGCGCACGTGGCGGGTTTCTATCTTTTCCAAGTTGTCTATCCACCAACTGTTTCGCTGACCCCCGCGCCGCAGCGGGTGAATTTGATCAGCGCCAATTCCGTACAAGGGGCCACGCTTCTCCGCTGGATCGATGCTGAAGATCCCGCCCTCGCGTCAACGACTCGAAAGGCGCCTGAGGCTAAACGCTATCTCCTGGGAAAGGTTCAGCATGTTCCTTCTTATTTCGCGCGTGAGCCGAATTTGCAGCAAGCTCCGCCGTTGACTGTCGATCTTCGAGTTCCGAGCGCACAACCGCCTGGGCCGGTTCCCGCACCGCTTCGAGAGCCATCGAAACCGATCGGAGTAGCTCCGACCAAGGTGACTTTTTCAAACGAGCTGGATCGACTCGGTCAGCCAAAATTTGTTTCGACAAATTTTAAAAGCTCCACTCGCGAGCCGCCGCAAAACGCGCAGTTTCGGATAGCGGTCGATGCGGGAGGTGCGGTTGTTTATTGTTTTAGTTTAACTTCATCCGGTGACGCTGCTTTGGACGAACAGGCGAGAGAACACCTCACGCTCTGCCGTTTTCCTGGAAGGCTTGTCCTGAGCGGAGCCGAAGGATCGACATCCGCCGATGACGCGCTCGTATGGGGCATCGCCACCGTCGAGTGGGGAAACGACATCGTGGAGCCGGGCGCAAAACCGACATCATCCGCGCCGTGATTCGACTCAGTCTCGCTGCGCTGGTCACACTTTATCTGCTCCTTTCCCTTGCCACGATTTTCCTTCTCTGGATAGTAGGTGAGTGGAATCGGCGCCGGCGTGAGCGACGCGCATTGCGCTATCGGTTACGGTGCGTGATTTGCGCGTTCGAGTTTGAAGATCGGACGGCAACGTTACTCCCGCGCTGTCCGCGTTGCGGCAGCTTGAACGAAAGATTTAGATTGGAGCAAATTTAATTATGGGAATGTGGATTGGCCGAAATCGAAAAGCGCGCGTGACCTACGGGTTCGACGAGATCGCGCTCGTGCCCGGGCGCGTCACGATCAATCCCAATGAAGTGAACATTGCGTTTCGTCTGCCGCGCAAAAACGCCGGCCCGCTCGAGTTGAAAATCCCGATCCTGGCCAGCGCGATGGATGGAGTTGTCGATGTTCGCTTCGCCGTCGCCATGAGCAAGCTCGGTGGTCTGGCCGTTTTGAATCTCGAAGGCGTGCAGACGCGCTACAAAAATCCGCGGGAAGTTCTGCAAAAGGTTGTCGATACCGACAAATCCGAGGTCACGTCGCTCTTGCAAAGAATTTATCAGGAGCCGGTCCAACCCGATCTGATCGCCGCGCGGGTGAAACAAATTAAAGATGAAGGCGGTATCGCTGCTGTCAGTTCGATTCCGCAGCGAGCTGCCGAGTTCGGCCCGATCGCGCAGGAAGCGGGGGCCGACGTTTATGTCGTGCAAAGCACCGTCTCGACCGCGCGCCACATTTCGACCGAGTACAAATCGCTCGATCTGACAAAATTTTGCGCGGACATGCGCATCCCGGTCATTGTCGGCAACACTGTCGGATACGATGTGACTTTAGAAATCATGGAATGCGGCCCCGCCGGTGTGCTGGTCGGTGTCGGTCCGGGTGCCGCCTGCACTTCGCGCGGTGTGCTTGGTCTTGGCGTTCCGCAAGTCACAGCCACAGTCGATTGCGCCGCTGCGCGCGATGCTTATTTCAAGAAAACTTCGCGTTACGTCCCGATCATCACCGACGGCGGGATGAGCAAGGGCGGCGACGTTTGCAAAGCGCTCGCTTGTGGCGCGGATGCAGTCATGGTCGGCAGCGCGTTCGCTCGCTCTCAGGAAGCGCCCGGTGCCGGTTATCATTGGGGCATGGCCACGCCCCATGTGAATCTCCCGCGCGGCACGCGGATCAAGGTCGGCACCACCGGCGCGCTCAAGCAGATTCTTTTTGGGCCAGCCGAAGTCGACGATGGCAGTCAAAATCTCGTCGGCGCGATCACGACTTGCATGGGCAACGTCGGCGCGCGCAATATCGCCGAGTTTCAGCAGACCGAAATTATCATCGCGCCATCGATCAAAACTGAAGGGAAACTTTTCCAGGCCGTGCAAAGCGTCGGCATGGGCACGAAGTGAAGAATTTAGCGATTGAGCGATTCAGTGATTTAATGATTTCAATCGCTAATTCACTAAATCGTTAAATCACTCAATGAACGACGCACGCAGAGTTGTTATTACCGGTTTGGGCGTTGTCACGCCTGTCGGCAACGAACTTGAGACGTTTTGGAAAAATCTTGTTGAAGGCAAAAGCGGCATCGGCCGGATCCAAGCCTTCGACACCGCGAACTACGATTGCAAAATCGGCGGTGAAGTGCGCGACTTCGATCCAAAGAATTTCTTTAAGAACGTCAAAGACGTCCGGCGCACGGACCGTTTCGCTCAACTGGCCATGGCCGCGGCCAAGATGTCGATCCAGGACAGCGGCATCGATCTCGAGCACGTCAACAGCGACCGCTTCGGCGTAATCGTCAGCAGCGGTATCGGCGGACTGAAAACGCTCGAGGACCAATTCAGCGTGTTGATGAACAAGGGGCCGGGACGCGTGTCCCCATTCACCATTCCGATGCTCATCAGCAATATGGCCAGCGGCCTGATCTCGATGGAATTCGGATTGCGCGGCCCGAACATGTGTATCGTCACCGCTTGTGCGACTTCCAATAACTCCATCGGCGAATCGTGGCGCATGATTAAATTCGGCGACGCCGATATTTTTGTCGCCGGCGGTTCCGAAGCGGCGATCGTCGAACTCGGTCTCGCCGGTTTTTCCGCGATGAAAGCGCTCAGCAAGCGCAACGACGAACCGGAGCGCGCGTCGCGCCCGTTCGATCGCGACCGTGACGGTTTCGTCATCAGCGAAGGCGCGGGCATTGCCATTGTCGAAGAGCTCGAACACGCGAAGAAGCGCGGCGCGAAAATCTATTGTGAGCTCACCGGCTATGGACTTTCCGCCGACGCCTATCACATGACCGCGCCGCCGGAAGATGGCGGAGGCGCCGCGCGCGCCATGCAACAGGCGCTCGATCACGCGAAGATTTCGCCGAACGATGTCGATTACATCAATGCTCACGCCACGTCGACCGGACTTGGCGACATCAGCGAAACGAAGGCGATCAAAAAAGTTTTTGGCGAGCAAACCAAAGTTTCGATCAGCGCGACCAAGTCCATGACCGGCCACTTGTTAGGTGGCGCCGGCGGAATGGAAATGGCGGCTTGCGCATTGGCGATCCGCGACGGCGTGATTCCCCCGACGATCAATCTCGAAAATCCCGATCCGCAGTGCGACCTCGATTACACCGCCAACAAAGCGAAAGAAAAGAAAGTCCGCGTGATCATGAACAATTCTTTCGGCTTCGGCGGGCACAACGCGACCTTGGTTGCGACGGCGTTTGAAGGTTAGCCATTCTGAACGCGAAGATTTTCGATAGTAGCGTTCGTTCTTTGGGCGACTTAGCTGGCGTGTTCGAAGGCGATGGCGAGACCGCCTATTTCTACTTGTAGGATCAACGACGCCCTAAAGCGGACATGGTTGTTGACGCGATTCACATTACCAGCAAGCAACCAGATTTCGGCAAAGAGGATATTCGGATCGAGTGGAATACAAGTGAAACCAAAGTCGGGCTATTTATAAAAAATGAGTTATGGGCCGCTTTCGACGCTGAGGGGAAGAAGCACGGAGGTAATTTCGAATCGGGCGCTCGACCGAATATTCCCGATGCGGTAGCGGAGTCATTCCGAACGGAGTGAGGAACCTCACAGCCGGAGCGGCGATCACACTGAGTGAACTGTGTGACGCTCGAGTTTGTGGGAGATCCTTCGCTCCGCTCAGGATGACTATCATCGGCTCGATGGAGCCTCGCCCTAGCGCTTCGGATTCACCGGGAAGTGTTTGTTTTTCAGGTTTTCCGGGACGCGTTTGGTTTGTTCCGCTTCAATTTTTTCGGTGGCTTCGTTTAGCGCGTCGTAAGCTTCGCGACTTTTCTTGGCGCGGCACATATAAGCAACGGCGTGCGCGAGCGGGATCTTCGCTTCGGGCAATCCAACGAATTCGACCGCTTGTTGGGTGGCGATCGCCAGTGGCAGCGCTTCCGGATCGGCCAGGCCGACATCTTCGCTCGCAAAGATCACGATGCGGCGCGCGATGAAGCGAAAGTCTTCGCCGGCGTGAAGCATTTTCGCGAGCCAGTACATCGCACCTTTTTCATCGGATGCGCGCATGCTCTTAATGAACGCGCTGATCGTGTCGTAGTGCGCGTCCCCGGCGCGATCGTAGACGATCGCTTTTTGCTGAATACTTTCCTCCGCGACCGCGATTGTGAAATGAATCGCGCCATCCTCTGTTGGAGGGACGCGCTCCGTCGCGTCCTTCTTTGTGCGCGAAGATTTGGACGGTACGGAGGTCGTCCCTCCAGTTGGCGGCGTGGTCATCACGCCAATCTCAAGCGCGTTCAAACATTTGCGCGCGTCACCATCACTTAGTTTCGCCAGATGTGTTCGCGCATCCTTGTCGATCTTCACTTTGTAATTTCCGAGTCCGCGCTCTCTGTCGGCCAGCGCGCGATCAATTAATTCTTCGAGTTCCTCGACGCGAAGCGGCTCAAGTTGAAAAACCTGCGACCGCGAAACGAGTGGGCTGTTGACGTAGAAAAACGGATTGTAGGTGGTCGCGCCGATCAATCGCAGATTTCCGCTTTCGACATCCGGCAGGAGAATGTCCTGCTGCGCTTTGTTGAAATGGTGGATCTCGTCGATGAACAAAATCGTTTTCTGACCGGAAGTACGGATCCGATTCGTTGCGGCGGCGATCGCGCGCCGCATTTCGGCGACGTTGCTTTCCACGCCGCTTAGACGCACGAACTTTGCGTGCGTTATGTCGGCGATGATGTGAGCTAGCGTTGTTTTTCCGGTGCCGGGCGGCCCCGACAAAATCACTGATGGCAAACGATCAGCTTCGATCGCGCGGCGAAGTAATTTTCCCGGCGCGAGGATGTGTTCCTGGCCGACAAATTCGTCCAGCGACCGCGGGCGCATTCGAGTCGCG